>NZ_JBICIT010000017.1:0-223706 GCF_043102245.1 Pseudomonas sp. zbq_18
GGAGCTTACAACAGCTTTCCGGCTTTCAACTTATTTGCTTGCGCCAATACGCTGAAAGTGGCGCGCATTCTATGGAGCCTTTCAAGGAGCGTCAACCTCCATTCAAAACTTTTTTTAAATCAAAGACTTCGGGACAGAAATTGACAGCATGCTATGAGCATGAGCGCCAAGGCACTACACTCGGGGAAAAAATAGCGTTCGGGAGATTCACAGGTGTCCCCACTCGTCATCACCGCCTTGATTATCAGCGGCATAGTGGTGCTGTTCGCCATCGGTTACATCAACCATCTGGTGGAAAACAGCAAACTGGAGAAAGCCCGACTCAAGGCAGACCTGAATGACCGGGTACGTCGCAGTCGCGATGTTTCCGAGAACATGCCAGGCCAGCTGATGACACCAGCGCTGAAACTGCTGCTCAGCCGCTTCGAACTGCAACACGGCGAGCGTCTGCTCTCGCTGGACAAACAGAACGCCAACCTGCGCAATCGTATCGCCGAACTCCGCGAATGGGTCGCCAAGGGCGACGACATCCCCGTACGCAACCCGCCACAGCAGATCACGACCGAGGCCATGGCCAAGGACATCCGCTACCTGCTGGAAAACTTCCACGGCCAAATCACTCGCGCCGCACAGGAACACCTCCTGCCAGCCAACGATGCTAAACGCTGGCTGGGTGAAATTCGCCACATGCTGGTGCAGGTGCATACCGAGTTCTTCAGCAATCTGGGGCAACAGTTCATGCAGCAAAACCAGCCAGGGCAAGCCCGCCTGGCCTACGAGCGCGGCGTGCAATACCTGCGCAAGCAACCGGACACCGAGCGCTACAAGGCGCAGCTGCAGAAATTCGAGCAGCTCCTGGCCCGCGCCAACGCGGTCGTACTGGAAAAAGCCAAACCTGCGGACGACGAACCCAGCGAGCTGACCGAAGGACTCAAGTCGCTCGAAGAAAACGAATGGAAGAAAAAGAATATCTACGACTGAACACAAGGAGTCCCGATGAGCCTGATCGTTTACGGCGCCCCGCTCTCGCCGTTCGTACGCAAACTGCGCCTGTGCCTGCTGGAGAAAGGCCTGGAATACCAACTGGACATCGTCACCCCCTTCGGTCAACCCGACTGGTATCGCGATCTCAACCCACTAGGACGCATCCCGGCCCTGCGTGACGGCGATTTCACCCTGGCCGACTCCAGCGTGATCTGCCAGTACCTGGAAGAGAAATACCCGGAACGTCCAGCCCTGTTCGGCCAGCACGCCGAGAGCAAAGCCCGGATTCGCTGGCTGGAGAAATACGCCGACTATGAACTGGCACCACTGTGCACTTTTGGCGTATTCCGCAACCGCCTGCTCAAGCCTATGCAGGGCCAGGTCTGCGACGAAGAAAGCGTACGAACAGCGCTGCACGACAAACTGCCCAAGCATTTCGACTATCTGGAACAGTGCCTGGGAGAAAACACCTATTTTGTTGAAGACGAGCTGAGCCAGGCTGACCTGGCCGTCTACTGCCAGCTACAGAACATGGAGCACGGCGGCGAACTGGTTGATGCCAGCCGCTGGCCCGCGCTCGCCGCCCACTATGCCAGAGTCAAGAGCCGTGACTCGGTGCAGAGCGTGCTGCCTGGCGAGCTCAAAGTCATCGCCAAGATGACCGCCAAGGCGTGAAGCAGCCGTAAACGGAAAGGCCCGGCAAATGCCGGGCCTTTCCGTAATCCACGCCTCAACAGTCGGTCAGACGCAGGAAAACTTCCGCCAGGCGCTCGACACCCAACTGATCGTCAGCACTGAAACGCCCCAGCAAAGGGCTATCCAGGTCGAGCACAGCGATCAACCTGCCGCCCTTGACCAGCGGTACTACCAACTCGCTATTGGAGGCGCTGTCGCACGCAATGTGCCCGGCAAAGGCATGCACATCCTCTACCCGCTGCGTCTGCCGCGTACTTGCCGCAGCACCGCACACACCGCGCCCAAAAGGAATACGCACACAAGCCACCTTGCCCTGAAACGGCCCCAGCACCAACTCTTCGCCACGCGCCAGATAGAAGCCCGCCCAGTTCAGATCACCCAGCTCATGAAAGAGGAACGCCGCAAACTGCGCAGCATTGGCAATGAAATCGCGTTCATCCGCCAGCAGCGCCTCTAACTGTGCAGTCAACAGCGCATAGCCCTCGCGGCCCTGACCAGCACTCTGCAGATCAATCACCTGCCACCTCCAACAATTGCTGACCAACCCAGCTACGGGCGAACTGATAGGCACAGCGGCCGTTACGATTACCGCGCCCCAACGCCCAGCGGATGGCCAGAATCTCCAGCTCGTGGCTCCACTGCCAATGCAATCCCGCCTGCCCGGCAAGAACCTCGATCCAATGCCGAACGACGGCCAGGAAATGGTCCTGAGTGAAAGGGTAAAAAGACAGCCACAGCCCGAAACGATCAGACAGGGCAATCTTGTCCTCTACAGCTTCGCTCGGATGCAGCTCGCCTTCGACCCTCTGCCAGTTGTCATTGTCGCTTTCCTTCTCCGGCACCAGGTGGCGGCGGTTGGAGGTCGCATAGAGCAGCAGGTTGTCGGGCGCCCGCTCCAACGAGCCGTCGAGGACAGTTTTCAGCACCCGGTAGTCGCCCTCACCGGACTCGAAGGAGAGATCGTCACAGAACAGCACGAAACGCTGCGGCAGACCGGCCAGCGCCTCGACCACCTTGGGCAGATCGGCCAGGTGGTCACGCTCGATTTCGATCAGGCGCAATCCGGCCTGAGCATGCTCGGCCAGCAGCGCCCGCACCAGCGAGGACTTACCCGTGCCGCGCGCGCCCCAGAGCAATGCATGATTGGCCGGCAGCCCCTTGACGAACTGCCGGGTGTTACGCGCCAACTGCTCGCGCTGGGCATCCACACCCACCAGGTCGGCCAGACTCAGATCGAGGCTGACGTGAAGCGGCTGCAGATAGCCACCACGCCCCTCACGCTGCCAGCGCGCCGCGATGACGTGCTGCCAGTCCAATGCCACACGCACCGCCGGCAACAGCGGCTCAATCCGTACCAAGGCCGCCTCGGCACGTTGCAAAAAATGGTTCAACTGGGAATCCACGAATCACTCCTCATATCTGGCCAGCCCCTGCCAGAGCCAGTATCCGATGGGCTATGCTTGGCGGGCGCCTTATCAAGGACCAGATCGCCACCCCATGGATATATCCCTCACCCACCGCCTGTCATTCAAACAGGCCAGTCTTACGGTGCTGGTGGCCTTTATCCTGGGAATGCTGCTCAGCCTGATCCAGATCGGCGTGGATTATGCCAGCGAAGACGCCTCCATCGACCGGGAAATCCACTCCCTGCTGGAAATCAGCCATAACCCGGCCGCCCGTATTTCCTACAACATCGACGCAGAACTGGCCCAGGAACTGGTGCTGGGACTGCTGCGCTCACCCGCCGTCATGCGTGCCGAAATCATCGACAACAGCGGCCTGGTGCTGGCCTCGGTGGATCGCCCTGCCGCACAAAGCGACTATCGCTTTCTCAGCGACGCGTTATTCGGCGAACGCCGCCAGTTCGAAGATCCACTGTTCGTCGATCACGCCCCCAGCGAACCCCTGGGCGTGCTGCGTCTGGAGGTCGACACCTTCGCCTTCGGCAGCGATTTCCTGCGCCGCGCCCTGCTTACCCTGGTGACCGGCTTCGCCCGCAGCCTGCTGCTGTCGCTGATTCTGCTGGTGCTGTTCTACGCCATGCTGACCAAGCCCGTGGTCGAAATCATTCGTGCCCTCAGCGACCGCGACCCACGCCGCGACCTCGCCCCAGTGCCTTGCCCCCCCGGCCATGAGCGCGATGAAATCGGCATTCTGGTGGCGGTCACCAATCAGCAATTGATCAACACCCACCAGGAAATCAGCCAGCGCCGTGAAGCCGAAGACCGTCTGACTCAGTATCTGGCCGAGCTGGAAAACATCGTTTCGGCCCGTACCGCCGAGCTCAAGGCCACCAACGCCCGGCTGACCCTGTCCAACCGCGAACTGGAACAGGCACGTGCTACCGCTCTGGAAATGGCCCAGGCGCGCGCAGCCTTTCTCGCGTACATGAGCCATGAAATTCGCACCCCGCTCAACGGCCTGCTGGGTATGCTGGCCTTGTCGCTGGATGGCCCGCTAAGCAGCGAGCAACGCCAGCAGCTCTCCATTGCCCACGACTCCGGCAAAGTGCTGGTGGACCTGCTCAACGACATCCTCGACCTGTCCAAATTCGAGGCCGGCCAACTGGAGCTGGAACAGATCCCCTTCGACCTCGGAGCACTGGCCGAAGAAACCGCCAGCCTGCTGTCACAGAACGCCGGCAGCAATGTCGAGCTGACCTGCCTGATCGACCCGCGGCTACCGGCACAACTGCTGGGCGATCCCACTCGGGTGCGTCAGGTGGTCAGCAACCTACTGTCCAATGCACTCAAATTCACCCGTTTCGGCCGCGTCGACCTGCGGATCGAACCTACGACCAAGGGTGTGCGCATCACCGTCAGCGATACCGGCATTGGCATTCCCGAGGAAGCGCAGCAGCGCATCTTCCAACCCTTTACCCAGGCGGGTGCAGGCATTACCCGCCAGTTCGGCGGCACCGGCCTGGGCCTGGCCCTGACTCGTCGCCTGTGTGAAACCATGCAGGGCGAGCTGACCTTCAACTCCCAGGAAGGCTTCGGTAGCCAGTTCTGCGCCGAACTACCGCTGAGTAGCCATGCACCGGCGACTGACTGGCTGCAACTGGAGGGCCGCGTGCTGACCCTGTGCGCCCCCGGGAGTGGTCTGGCAGAGCAATTGGCCTGCTGGCTACCACGCTGGGGCCTGCAGCAACAGAACCGTAATCCGGATACACCCGCCAGCGAACTGCTAGCCGATCTACTGATCTGCGACAGTCCCGAACGCCTGACGCAGTTGCGCCAACAACTGTCGATACCGCTACTACTGGTATCGCCCTATGGAGCCTTCATCCATTCAGACCAGGCCAGCAGGCTGGAACCTTTTGCGCAACTGGCCCGCCCCCTTGCCCGCGCCACCCTGCACCAGACCCTGAAGGAGCTGCTGGCACCGCTCCCCAAGCACGCGCAGGACACTGCGCAGACGAGCAACGGGCACGCCATCAAGGCGCGCGTGCTGCTGGTAGAAGACAACGCGGTCAATCAACTGGTCGCCAAAGGCATGCTCGGCAAGTTGGGTTGCGAGGTCACCGTCGCCGCGCACGGCGCTGAGGCCCTCGACTATCTGGAACGCAATGACGTGGATCTGGTGCTGATGGACTGCAACATGCCGATCATGGACGGCTATGAGGCCAGTCGGCGTATTCGCCAAAGCGGGCGCTGGCCGGAGCTACCGATCATCGCCCTGACCGCGAATGCGCTACCCGACGAACGCGAGCGCTGCCAGGCCGCCGGCATGAACGATTACCTGGCAAAGCCATTTCGCCGCGAGGATTTGGCCAGCCTGCTGAACAACTGGCTTCACCTCACGCGCGCGGGCTGACCAACTGCAACAGCTGCTCCAACCCCTCGCGCAAGCTTTCGAGCTGCTCCAGATCGACACCGCTCTCACACAGCAGGCGACGCTTGAGCGGTAGGACACAGGTTTTGAGCCTTCCGCCTTCTGCAGTCAGCGCCAGGTGCAGCTCTCGCTCGTCCGTGACTGAACGACGGCGCTGCACCAGCCCCAACTGCTCCAGGCGCTTGAGCAAAGGGGTCAAGGTGCCTGAATCAAGCCTTAGCCGCTCGCCCAAGGCCTTGACGGTAGCCTGCTCGGGCGACTCGGCCTGCCACTCCCAGAGCACCAACATCACCAGGTACTGTGGATAGGTCAGTCCCAACTCATCGAGCATCGGCTTGTAGGCCCGGGTCACCGCCCGCGAGGCGGCGTAGAGCTTGAAGCACAGCTGGTCGTCGAGGCGCAGCGACAGATCGCTATCGAGGCTCATTGCAGCAGGGCTTCGATCTCGCTGCTCAGCTCTTCCGGCTTGGTGGTCGGAGCGAAGCGCTTGACCTGACTGCCGTCGGCACTGATCAGGAACTTGGTGAAGTTCCACTTGATGCCCTGGCTACCCAGCAGCCCCGGCGCGCGTTTTTTCAGCTGCACATAGAGCGGGTGTGCATCACTACCGTTGACATCGATCTTCTTGAACAGCGGGAAACTGACGCCAAAGTTCAGCTCGCAGAACTCGCTGATAGCGCCCTCATCGCCTGGTTCCTGCTTGCCGAACTGGTTGCAGGGAAAGCCCAACACCACCAACCCCTTGTCCTTGTACTGCTGCCAGATGCTCTCCAGGCCTTTGTACTGCGGGGTAAAACCACACTTGCTGGCCGTGTTGACCACCAGCACGGCCTTGCCGCCAAAATCGGCCAGCGTCTTCTGCTCGCCCTTGATGGTGGTGACGGGAATATCGAAAAGCTTGTCGCTCATGGCCTGCGGCTCCGCTGTCAGTGAAGGCTTAAAAATAGCGAGCAATTAAATTGCATGCAATTTAATTAATGAAAAAAGAGGCTCACCAAACGGCAAGCCTCACACGACGCTCAACGTGGAACCAGTTTCAGCGAAACCGAGTTGATGCAGTAACGCAGCCCGGTCGGCTGCGGGCCATCAGGAAAGACGTGCCCAAGGTGAGCATCGCACTTGGCGCACTTGACCTCGATGCGGTGCATACCGTGGCTGAAGTCCTCCTTTTCGGCGATCACCTGATCGTTGACCGGCTGGAAATAACTGGGCCAGCCGCTGCCAGAGTCGTACTTGGCATCGGAGTCAAACAACGCCTCACCACAGCAGGCGCAGTGATAAATGCCCGGTACCTTGCTGTCGTGATACTCGCCCGTGAAGGCGCGCTCGGTGCCGCCTAGGCGGCAGACATGGTATTGCGCCTCGGAAAGCTCTTCGCGCCAGGCTTCCAGGGGTTTGTCGATCTTTTCCACGGCGTACTCCTCATCGGCAGAAAAATGCCCAGCCGGTACCTTTTCCGGGCACCGGGCCGCACGTATCATGCGTCCCTCTTTGGACGCCAGTCTGCCCGCAGCGTTACAGGCTGGCGCGCAGCATTCGCATCGGGATACAGGATCATGCAGGTCAGCAAATCGAACAAGCTCGCCAACGTCTGCTACGACATTCGTGGTCCTGTGCTCAAGCACGCCAAGCGTCTGGAGGAAGAAGGCCAGCGCATCCTCAAACTGAACATCGGCAACCCGGCACCGTTCGGCTTCGAGGCGCCGGAGGAAATCCTCCAGGACGTGATCCGCAACCTGCCCACCGCGCAAGGTTACTGCGATTCCAAGGGCCTGTTCAGTGCGCGCAAGGCGGTGATGCAGTACTACCAGCAGAAGCAGGTGGAAGGCGTCGGCATCGAGGACATCTACCTCGGCAATGGCGTGTCCGAGCTGATCGTGATGTGCATGCAGGCCCTGCTCAACAACGGCGATGAAGTGCTGATCCCAGCGCCGGATTACCCGCTGTGGACCGCCTCCGTGGCCCTCGGCGGCGGCAAGCCGGTGCACTACCTGTGCGACGAACAGGCCGGCTGGTTCCCGGACATCGCCGATATCAAGGCCAAGATCACCCCGAACACCAAGGCCCTAGTGCTGATCAACCCGAACAACCCCACCGGCGCGGTGTACTCCAAAGAAGTGCTGGAAGAGCTGGTCGAGGTGGCACGCCAGCACAACCTGGTGCTGTTCTCCGACGAGATCTACGACAAGATCCTCTACGACGAAGCGGTGCACATCTCCACCGCCTCGCTGGCCCCGGACGTGCTGTGCCTGACCTTCAACGGCCTGTCCAAAAGCTACCGCGTAGCCGGCTTCCGCTCCGGTTGGGTGGCCATCTCCGGGCCGAAACACCGCGCCCAGAGCTACATCGAAGGCCTGGATATTCTGGCCAACATGCGCCTGTGCGCCAACGTACCCAGCCAGCACGCCATCCAGACCGCCCTCGGCGGCTACCAGAGCATCAACGACCTGGTCCTGCCCAACGGCCGCCTGCTGGAGCAGCGCAACCGTGCCTGGGAGCTGCTCAACGACATTCCTGGCGTCAGCTGCGTCAAGCCGATGGGCGCGCTGTATGCCTTCCCGAAGATCGACCCCAAGGTCTGCCCGATCCACAACGACGAGAAGTTCGTCCTCGACCTGCTGCTCTCCGAGAAGCTGCTGATTGTCCAGGGCACCGCCTTCAACTGGCCGTGGCCAGACCACTTCCGCGTAGTCACCCTGCCCCGCGTCGATGACCTGGAGCAGGCCATCGGGCGCATCGGCAACTTCCTCAAGACCTACCGTCAGTAAGCGCATGGACCTGCAGATCGACGAGTTCTACAAGGATGCCGCCGCCGGCATGCTGATGCTCTACCAGGCCTTCCCACGCAAGGTGGCGCTGTACGTGGAAGACCTCATCGGCCGCGAGGAGCCGGACGAGTTCGGCCTGCCCAGCAAACGCCACCAGGCCTGCCTGGGTGCACTGCTGTGGCTGGCCGAGGAAGGTTATATCCGTTACGACTCGACCATTGCCTATGACGCCCTGGACCAGGCCGTGCTCACGGAAAAGGGCTTCATCCGCCTGTCCCGTGGCATTCCCCACGCCCTGCCGGAAGGTGAAGCACAGCCCGCCAGCGTGCGCAGGGTGCGTGCCACCCTGGCCTGGCAACTGCGTGAGGCCCTTGGCCAACACAACAGCGAAAAGGTTGCCCGCCTCACGCGACTGCTATTCGAAAGCGCTCTAAATACGGCCAGCGACATAGTTTGAAATAGAGCCTTGGTTGAAGCTGGGACGGGCGCCCCCTATATAGCTCGCATACTTAGACCGTCTCTCGCCTGAGGAGAAACTTCCTACCATGATGCGCATCGTATTGTTCCTGGCCACCAACCTGGCGGTTCTATTAATCGCCAGCGTCACCCTGAAGCTGCTCGGGGTCGACCGCTTTACCGGCCAGAACTACGGCAGCCTGCTGGCCTTCTGCGCCGTATTCGGCTTCGTCGGCTCCTTCATCTCGCTATTCCTCTCCAAGTGGATGGCCAAGATGAGCACCGGCACCGAAATCATCACCCAGCCGCGCACTCGTCATGAACAGTGGCTGCTGCAGACCGTAGAAGAGCTGTCGCGCGATGCCGGCATCAAGATGCCGGAAGTCGGTATCTTCCCCGCCTACGAGTCCAATGCCTTCGCCACCGGCTGGAACAAGAACGACGCGCTGGTCGCCGTCAGCCAGGGCCTGCTGGAGCGATTCTCACCGGATGAAGTGAAAGCCGTTCTGGCCCACGAAATCGGCCACGTAGCCAACGGCGACATGGTCACCCTGGCAATGATCCAGGGCGTGGTGAACACCTTCGTCATGTTCTTCGCACGCATCTTCGGCAACTTCGTCGACAAGGTGATCCTGAAGAACGAAGAAGGCCACGGCATTGGCTATTTCGTCGCCACCATCTTCGCCGAACTGGTACTGGGCATCCTGGCCAGCATCATCGTCATGTGGTTCTCGCGTAAACGCGAGTTCAAGGCCGACGAAGCCGGCGCACGCCTGGCTGGCGCCGGCGCCATGATCGCCGCACTGGAGCGACTGCGCGCCGAACAGGGCGTGCCGGTGCAAATGCCTGACAGCCTGACCGCCTTCGGCATCAACGGCGGCCTGAAAAACGGCCTGGCCGGCCTGCTGATGAGCCACCCGCCGCTGGAAGACCGCATCGCGGCACTGCGCCAGCAGCGCTGATCGCCAGCAAACCACGCAAGGGCGGCCTCCGGGCCGCCCTTGTCGTTTCTGCAGCACGAGACTCTACCGATTGCCTAGACTGGCTGAAGAACCTCATTCACAAGAGGCCGGCATGCCCAGACTTTCGCGTTTCTGCCTACTGCTCCTCTGCCTTTTGCCAGTCGCCAGCCAAGCGGCGACCATCCGCCTCGACACCAGCGCCGAAGAGCCCTATCAGGTCGTGGTCGACGGCGAGCTGAGCGGCCTTTCAGTAACGGTACTGGGCTGTATCTTCGAGCAGTTGCAGCAGCCCTACAGCATCCGCCTCACCTCTTTTAGCCGCGCCCGGCAGAATGTCAGCAAACAGGTTGCAGATGGCTTCTTCAGCTCTGCCCCGGACAGCCAGGTCGATGGCTATGCACAGCTTTCCGCCCCCCTACTGATCGAGAAATGGTACTGGTATGCGCTGGATCCACACGTGCTCAACCGCCCCATCTGGGACAGCGAGCTGCGTATCGGCGGCGTCCTCGGCAGCAATAGCCTGACCTGGCTGGAATCCCGCGGGCTGCCGGTCACCCAGAAAGTGCCTCGCCTGGAGCAGCTCCTGGCCTTGCTGGAACGTGGCCGCATCGACCTGCTGCTGGCCGACAGCACCGTGATGAGCAACCTCAGCGAAGTCAGCTCGCGTGAGAAGCCTTTGCTGCAGCGCTTTGTGCGCTACTCCCCGCTGGGCGTGTATTTTTCCCACGAGTTTCTCAGTCAGCACCCGGACTTCCTGAAAGCCTTCAACCGCCACGTCGAGAGCTGCGCGCCACAGGGCACGCCACTGAGCGCGGCCGAGCAAAGCTACCTGCGCAAACTGGTCAACCGCCACCTGGCACGCTGGGGCAAGCACCCGGACCTGCTGGCTGCCCTGCGCAGCGATGAGCGCGCCGGCAACAGTGAAGAGCGCATCCGCGAACTGGATCGTCAATGGATGCGCGAACGCCTGCTGGAGGAAAAGCCCCTGATCAGACGCCTGCTCAAGGCTCAACCCTCTCGGCTGCTGAACAGCATCGCCTCCCAGTACCACCCACTGTTCAACGAAATATTCGTCAGTGATACCAGTGGTCAGCTGGTCGCTATCAGCGAAGTCACCAGTGACTACTGGCAGGGAGATGAAGAAGATTTCCAGCGGGCCCTGCGCCTTCCCCCTGAGCAGGTGTATATCAGCGACATCGAGTACGACGGCTCGACGCAGAGCTTTCAGAGCAAGGCATCAGCCCCCCTCTACGACCCCGAGGACGGGCGCCTGCTGGGCGTCATCAGCCTGGGGATCAATATTGAAAGCGCCTTTGGCGATTATTTGCCCTGACTACCCACATTGAATTTATCGATCAAAACAGCGCAAAACATGCGTTATTCACTGAAGATTTAAAGCGAGAAAATGGCGCCATTCACAGGAGAACGCCATGCTACCCAGCCTCTTCATTTCCCACGGCTCACCCATGCTCGCCCTGCAGCCCGGCGCCAGCGGCCCGGTACTGGCCAGACTGGCCCGCGAGCTGCCACGCCCCCAGGCTGTGCTGGTGGTATCCGCGCACTGGGAAAGTGAAGAGCTGCGGATCACGAGTGGCGAGCGCCCCGCCACCTGGCACGATTTCGGCGGTTTTCCCGCCGAGCTCTATGCCGTGCAGTACCCGGCAAGCGGAAACCCTGCCCTGGCCGAACGGACCCGCCTGCTGCTCGTTGACGCCGGACTCAAGGCGCACCTTGACTCACAACGTCCTCTGGACCATGGCGCCTGGGTGCCGCTGTCACTGATGTATCCCGCAGCCGATATTCCCGTTATCCAGCTCTCGCTCCCCAGCCGCCAGGGGCCCGCCCTGCAGGAACGCGTGGGTCAGGCCCTGCGCTGCCTGCGCGAGCAGGGCGTGCTGCTGATCGGCTCCGGCAGCATCACCCACAACCTCGGCGAACTGGACTGGCGCGCCGGCCCAGAGGTCATCGCGCCGTGGGCCGGCGAATTCCGCGACTGGATGGTGGAGAAACTACAGGCCAGCGACGATGCCGCCCTGCTCGATTACCGCGTCCAGGCGCCCCATGCTCGGCGCAACCACCCGAGCGACGAACACCTGCTGCCGCTGTACTTCGCCCGAGGTGCCGGCGACGCCTTCCGCGTCGAGCACAGCGGCTTCACCTACGGCGCGCTAGGCATGGATATCTACAGCTTCGCCTGAATCCGGGTACTCGGACGCAGCCCCACCGCGCGCCCAGAAAAAAGCCCCGCAGATGCGGGGCTTTGGGTCATGCCGAGGATCAATCCTCGCGGTAGCGACGCAGCTTCAGGGCCTTGCCAGCGACGCGGGTGTCCTTGAGCTTGCCGAGCAGGCGATCGATACCGTCTTCCGGCAGCTCGATCAGGCTGAAGGTCTCGCGGATCTGAATACGGCCGATGGCGTCACGCTGCAAGCCACCTTCGTTGAGGATGGCGCCCAGCAGGTTCTTCGCGGCGATGCCGTCGCGGTTGCCCAGGGCGGTGCGGCAACGCACCTTGCCTTCGCTCGGCGCGGCCATCGGGCGGCGCTCACGGACTTCACCACGCTCGCCACGGTCGTAGGAACGCTCCGGACGGTCGCCATCACGCTCACGGCGCTCACGCGGTTCGCGCACGGTCGGCACCAGCGGCTGCTCGCGCTCGACGCTGGCCAGATCCAGAGCCTGACCCTTGGTCAGCTTCTTCAGCAGCGCAGCCGCCAGGGCACGCGGGCTGCAACCGATATCGGCGATCAGCTGGTCGAGCAGCGCGCCATGGCTGGCTTCGGCCTCGGCGGTCAGCGGCGCCAGGCCAGTGGTGAGCTTCTTGATCCGGGCATCCAGCACCTGCTGCGGGCTGGGCAGCTTGACCTCGCCCACTTTCTGCCCGGTGACACGCTCGATCACCTGCAGCATGCGGCGCTCGCGCGGCGTCACCAGCAGCAGGGCACGGCCATCGCGACCGGCACGGCCGGTACGGCCGATACGGTGCACGTAGGACTCCGGGTCGTAGGGCATGTCGACGTTGAGCACGTGGGTGATGCGCGGCACGTCGATGCCACGGGCGGCCACGTCGGTGGCGACCACGATGTCCAGGCGACCGTCCTTGAGCGAGTCGATCACGCGCTCACGCTGGTTCTGCGCGATATCGCCGTTCAGCGCAGCAGCCTTGTAGCCTTTGGCTTCCAGCGCAGCGGCCAGATCCAGGGTGGCTTGCTTGGTACGCACGAAGGCGATCAGCGCGTCGAACTCCTCGACTTCCAGCAGGCGGGTCACGGCGTTGATCTTCTGATCGGCATGGATCATCAGGTGCGCCTGCTCGATGCGCGAGACGGTCTGGGTCTTGGCGGCGATCTTGACGTGCTTGGGTTCGCGCAGGTGCTTCTCGGCGATGGCGCGAATGGAATGCGGCAGGGTGGCGGAGAACAGCACGCTCTGGCGGCTTTCCGGCATGGCCTGGAAGATCACTTCCAGGTCGTCCATGAAGCCGAGCTTGAGCATCTCGTCGGCTTCGTCCAGCACCAGGTGGCGGATGGTCTTGAGCAGCTGGTCGTTGCGACTCAGGTGGTCGACCAGGCGACCCGGAGTCGCCACGATGATCTGCGCCCCCATGCGCAGGGACTTCAGCTGCGGGCCCATGGGCGCGCCGCCATACACAGCCACCACGGAGACCCCGGTCAGCTGCTTGGAATAGGTTTCGAACGCGGTGGCCACCTGCAGGGCCAGCTCGCGGGTCGGCGCCAGGATCAGCGCCTGCGGCTCACGCTTGGCCGGGTCGATCTTGGACAGGATCGGCAGGGCGAAGGCGGCGGTCTTGCCAGTACCGGTCTGGGCCTGGCCGATCATGTCGTGGCCGGCGAGGATCATCGGGATCGCCTGGGCCTGAATGGGGGACGGCTCTTCGTAACCCACTGCGGTCAGCGCAGCGAGAATGGAAGGATGAAGGCCGAGATCGGCGAAAGTGCCGGTTACTTCCTGAGTCATGGGACTGCCTCTATGTGCATCCGCAAAGACCCAGGAACAATGGCTGCGCGTGCCGTTGAAGGACCTTTTGGGTCACCCTGGCAGCCGATAGACGGGTAATTGCGAAAACGTGATGAATGAAACGTCAAGGGTAGTTCGCAGAGCGAACCCGCAGCGAAGCAAAGCTTCGTAAAAGTTGACGAGGCCGTTTTGGCCGGGCGCGGATCATACAGGAAAAAGCTGACGAAATGGCAGTTTTTTGCCAAAGGCAGCCATGTAACCGACGACAGGCAGCCTCAACTGGCCGGTCGCAGCACTTCCAGCAAAGGCTGCAGCGAATAGCGCAGACGCGGTGCCAGTGCTGCGGCGCGCGCTTGCAGCCCGGCCCAATCAAGCTCCTGATCGAGATCGGCCGGCACCAGCAGAATCACGTTGCCCTCCTTCACCGGGATTTCCCAGTAATGGCGGTGGAACAGGCCGCGCAGCAGCGCCGCACCCAGCGGCTTGCCGTCGTCATTGCCCCACTGGTTGATCACCAGCCAGCCGCCCGGGTTGAGGCGCTGCTGGCAGGCTTCGAGAAACTTCCAGGCCAGGTGCGCGGCAGCCGGGCCGGTGTCGGTGTAGAGATCGACAAACAGCAGGTCGCAAGTTTCCGCCGTACTCACCAGTTCCAGGGCATCGCCAATGCGGATGGTCAGGCGCGGATCGTCAGCCAGGCCCAGGTGATCGATGGCCAGGCGCGGGACCTCGGGGCGCAGCTCGATCACCTCGACATCATCGAGGTCGAGAAACTCCAGGCAGGCCTGGGTCAACGTACCGCCCCCCAGGCCGAGAAACAGCGCGGATTCCGGCGCCGCATGGCACAGCGCGCCAACCAGCATGGCGCGGGTGTAGTCATATTCCAGCCAGCTGGGGTCACGGGTGTAGGTGCAGCTCTGCTCGATGGCCTCGCCAAATTCGAGGAAACGGTAGTCGCCCACCTCCAGCACGCGAATCACCCCCCAGGCGTCGCGCACTTCCTCCAGCAGCACTTCTTCCAGTTCCGGATTCATGCGCCCAGGCCCTGGCGGAACTGCCCTGGCGTGATGCCCGTCCAGCGGCGGAAGGCCTTGGCGAAGGCGCTCTCGTCGGAGAAGCCCAGCGCTTCGGCCACCTCGGCCAGACGCGACGAATCACGCAGCAACTGCTCGGCCATCTGGTGCAGTACCTGGTCGCGCAGCAGCTTGAAGCTGGTGCCTTCCTCGGCCAGCTTGCGGTTGAGATGGCGACCGCTGAGGTCGAGCTGTTCGGCAATGCGCTCCTTGCCCCAGCGCGGTTGCTGGCGCAACTGCTGCTGTACCTGCGCCGCCAGGCTCTGCTGGCCAAGCCGTTGCAACAGATCATCGGCCAGGCCGCGCAAATGCTCACGCATCAGCGCGTTGGCCTGGATCAGCGGCGTGTTGAGCTCATCCCGCTCGAAGGCCAGGAAGTTCTCGCCGCAGGCAAACTGCAACGGACAACCCAGCAACTCGATGTAGCGCGCCTCATCGGCCCGCGCCGGGTGGGCGAAATGCAGTTCCAGTGGCTGGGCACGCTCGCCGGTGATCCAGCGGGTCATGTGCGCCAGGCTGGCCAGGACGGCCTCGACCCGCTCCTCGCGGCGCACCGCATAACGCGGCTGATACACCAGACACAGCGCGCCAGCCCCCTCGCGCAGGCTGAACTCGCCCCCCTCGCCGACAATCGGGTAGTACTCCAGCAGGGCTTCCAGCGCCTCGCCCAGGGTCTCGCAGCTCATCAGCAGCGCGCCGACCATGTCCAGATGCCCAACCTGCAGGGCATTACCCAGGCGCAGGCCGATCAGCGGATCGGCGGCAGCGGCGCAGAAGGCTTCCCACAGCTCGTCCTGACGAACCAGGGGAATACGCCCCTCGCGCGCCAGATCGCGCAACGTCTCGGGCAACGGCAGGGCCAGGCGCTCGGCGGCCTGGAGGATGGCCTGGGCGTAATGAACGGTGACGGAAGGCGTGTTGCTCATGAGGTCCTAAATTAACCGGGAAGCGTCCTGATTGAGCCGTTACGACCCGGACGGAGCTGCATATGCTTGCGGAACAACTATAGAAACACAATCGAGACGCCTTGCATGCATGCCATTATCGGAGCCGGCCCCATGGGTCTGGCAGCTGCCCGCCAGCTACAACGCTACGGTATCCCCTTCGTCGGCTTTGAGCTGAACGCCGATGTCGGTGGCCTGTGGGACATCAACAATCCACACAGCACCATGTATGAGTCGGCTCACCTGATTTCCTCCAAGGGCACCACGGCCTTTGCCGAGTTCCCCATGGCCGATTCAGTGCCGCCCTACCCACACCATAGCCAGATCGGCCAGTACTTTCGCGACTACGCCGAGCACTTCGGCCTGCGCCAGCATTATCAATTCAACACCCGCGTAGTTCGGGTCGAGCGCCTCGACCGCGGCTGGCGCCTGGTCAGCGAGCATGAAGGGCGCCAGCGCGAGTGGCAGTTCGATGGCGTACTGATCGCCAACGGTACCCTGCATCGCCCCAACCAGCCAGAATTACCTGGCCAGTTCGCTGGCGAACTGATGCACTCCAGCGCCTACAAGAGCGCCGATATCTTTGCCGGCAAGCGCGTGCTGGTGGTCGGCTGCGGCAACTCGGCCTGCGACATCGCCGTCGATGCCGTGCACCGTGCCAAGTCGGTAGACCTCTCGGTCCGTCGTGGTTACCACTTCCTGCCCAAATTCATCCTCGGCAAGCCCACCGACACCTTCGGCGGCGCGGTGAAGCTGCCGCGCAAACTCAAGCAGCTGGTCGACGGCCTGCTGGTCCGCGTACTGGTCGGCAAACCTTCGCAATACGGCCTCCCCGATCCGGATTACAAGCTGTACGAGTCGCACCCGGTACTCAATTCGCTGGTCCTGCATCACCTCGGCCATGGCGACATCCAGCCGCGCGGCGATATCCAGGCGGTCAACGGCCATACCGTGACCTTTGCCAACGGCAGCAAGGCCGACTACGACCTGATCCTGCAGGCCACCGGCTACAAACTCGACTACCCCTTTATCGAGCGCGCCGAACTGAACTGGCCGCAGGGCGCAGGTGCGCCGCAGCTCTACCTCAACGTGTTCCACCCGCAGCACGACGACCTGTTCATGCTCGGCATGGTCGAGGCTTCCGGCCTCGGCTGGCAGGGTCGCGCCGAGCAGGCCGAGCTGGTGGCACTGGCCATCCGTCACCAGCAGTGCGCCAGCCTGGCGGCCAAGCGCTTCCGCGACACCGTGCTGACCCAGACCGGTCAGCGTCTGGACGGCGGCTTCGCCTACCTCAAGCTCGACCGCATGGCCTACTACGTGCACAAGGACAGCTACCGCAGCGCCATCAAACGCCATATCCAGGAGCTACGTGGGGCGCTCGACGACGTACCGGCAAGCCCGGCGTCGAGCCAACTGGCGCGGGAGTCCTGAAATGGAAGCGGTACACCTGCAGTTCGATCCCTCCAGCCTGGTGCTGATCAACCTGATCGTGGCGCTGATGATGTTCGGCGTCTCGCTGGAGCTGCGCGCCGACGACTTCCGCCGCGTGCTGCGCGAACCCAAGGCACCGGTAATCGGCCTGCTGGCCCAGTTCGTCCTGCTGCCGGCGCTGACCTGCCTGGCCACCTGGGCGCTGGACATCGAACCGCAGCTGGCCCTGGGCATGCTGCTGGTGGCGTCCTGCCCGGGTGGCAGCTTCTCCAACATCATGACCTGGATGGCGCGCGGCAACGTCGCCGTGTCGGTGAGCATGACCGCCGTCTCCAGCCTCGCGGCCAGCGTGATGACGCCGCTCAACTTCGGCCTGTACGCCTGGCTCAACCCCCAGACCCGTCCGCTGCTCACCGAGATCGCCATGGATCCACTGAGCCTGCTGCTGATGGTGTTGCTGGTGCTGGGCGTACCGCTGGTGCTGGGCATGTTCGTCGGTCGGCGCTTCCCGCAACTGACCCACAAGGTAGAGAAACCGCTGCGCGTCTTTGCCCTGCTGGTGATGCTGGCCTTCGTCGGCCTGGCCTTCGGCCGCAACTGGCAGCAGTTCCTGGAGTACTTCCACCTGTTCTTCTGGCTCGTGGTGGCGCATAACGCTCTGGCCCTGGGCTGCGGCTACTTCAGCGGGCGTCTGGCCGGCCTGCCGGTGGCCGATCGCCGCGCCGTGACCCTGGAAGTCGGCATCCAGAACTCGGCGCTGGGCCTGGTCATCGTCTTCACCTTCTTCCCCCAGGCCAGCGGCATGTTGTTGATCGCTGCGTTCTGGGGCTGCTGGCATCTGGTCAGCGGCCTGTCCCTGGCGCTGCTGTGGTCGCGCCGTCCGACTGATATCCCGGCCAGCAAGCTGGCCGCCGTGGGAGACAAATAATGCGCACCGTACTGATCACTGGCGCCGCCAGTGGCCTCGGCTGGGAACTGGCCAAGGCCTGCCACGCCCGTGGCGACGCCCTGCTGCTGACCGACATCGACGCCAGCGGCCTGGCCGCGCGGGTGGCCGAACTGAACAGCGACCGGGTCGAGGCGCTCCCCGGCGACATCACGGATCCGGCACTGCACCAGCAGCTGATCGACCACTGCCGCAACGTTTTCGGCCGCCTCGACCTGCTGCTCAACAACGCCGGCATCACCCACCGCTCGCCCACCGTGCACACCGACCCTGCGGTGTTCCGCAAAGTGATGGCGGTGGACTATCACGCACCGCTGGAGCTGACCCTCACCGCCCTGCCGCTGCTGCGCGCCAGCCGCGGCCAGGTCGCCGCCATCGGCTCCATGGCCGGCTGGATGCCCGTGCTCGGCCGCGCCGGCTACTGCGCGGCCAAGGCCGCGCTGAGCCAGTCCTTCGAAGTCCTGCGCGCCGAACTGGCGCAGGACGGCATCGGCACGCTGATGGTCTACCCGAGCTTTCTCGACACCCCCATCGACCGCAACGCCCTGGGTGCCGATGGCAAGCCGGCCGGCCATGCACGCTCGACCATCGGCAAGATCCGTGGCGCCGACTGGATGGCCAGCGAAATCATCAAAGGCCTGGACGAGCGCCGCGATCGCCTGTTCCCGGATCGCGGCAGCTGGCTGGCCAGCCTGCTCTGGCGCGCCGCGCCGAGCCTGTATTACCGCAAGATGAGCCAGCGTTTCGCCGGTGAACTGCCGGCGCCTGCCGCCCTGGCGCTGGGTGACGCAGAGGCCCGCTCGTGATGGCATTCGCTCCCTACGCCCTCGGCGGCTTCATCCTGCTGGCCTACACCCTGGAAGCCATCACCGGCTTCGGCAGCATCGTGATCGCCCTGTCGCTGGGTGCCTTGCTGTTGCCGATCGACCAGCTGCTGCCGGTGCTGGTGCCGCTGAACATCTGCATGACCGGCTACCTGGTCAGCCGCCACTGGCGCATGATCGACCGCCGCCTGCTGCTCGGCACCATCCTGCCCGGCATGGTCGCCGGCACCCTGCTCGGCTACTGGCTGCTGCCCCATCTGGACACCCAGGCGCTCAAGGTCGGCTTCGGCGCGCTGGTACTGTGGTTCGCCGGCCGCGAGCTGTGGCGGCTGCGCAACGCCAGCGCACTGCCGGTACGGCCGACCTGGCTGACCCGCATCATCACCCTGGGCGCCGGCCTCAGTCATGGCCTGTTCGCCTCCGGCGGCCCGCTGCTGGTCTACGGCCTGGCCGGCACCGCGCTGGACAAGGCGCGCCTGCGCGCCACCCTGGTGACGGTGTGGTTCACCCTCAACAGCCTGCTGACCATCGCTTTTCTGCTCGACGGCCGCCTGCTGCCGGCCCTGCCCCAGGTCGCGACCTACGCCCCGCTGCTGCTGCTCGGCGTGTGGCTGGGCGAGCGCCTGCACCGGCGCTTCGACGAGCGCCATTTCCGTATCGCCATCTACATCCTGCTGCTGGTCACCGGCACCCTGCTGCTGGCCCCCTGGAGACTCGTATGAGCTACGACATCATCATCAAAAATGGCCTGTACTTCGACGGCACTGGCGCCCCCGGCAGCCTGCGCCATGTCGGCATCAAGGACGGCCGCATCGACGTACTCAGCCTCAGCCCGCTGGACGAGAGCGGCTGCCCCGAGGTGATCGACGCTGCCGGCAAGTGGGTGACTCCGGGTTTTCTGGAAATCCACTCGCACTACGACGCAGAAGTGATCGCCGCGCCGGCGCTGAAGGAATCGGTGCGCCACGGCGTCACCAGCGTGACCATCGGCTCCTGCTCGATCAGCATGGTGCTGGCCGACGCCGAGGACTGCTCGGATCTGTTCACCCGCGTCGAGGCGGTGCCGCGCGAATACGTGCTACCGATCCTGCAGGAGAAGAAGACCTGGCGCGACGCCGCCGGTTACCGCGCGTTCTACGACCAGCTGGCGCTGGGCCCCAACGTCAGCTCCTTCCTCGGCCATTCCGAGTTGCGCGTGGCGGTGATGGGCCTGGAGCGTGCCACCAGCAAGATCAAGCCGACCGAAGCGGAACTGCAGCGCATGGAGCAGCTGCTGGAAGAGGCGCTGGACGCCGGCTGCATCGGTCTGTCGGTGATGACCACGCGTCTGGACAAGATGGATGGCGACCGCGCCTGGTCCAGCCCCCTGCCCTCGACCTTCGCCAGCTGGAAGGAGTTCTCGCGCCTGTTTGCCATCCTCCGCCGCCGTGGCGCAGTGCTGCAGGGCGCGCCCAACGCGGTGACCAAGGTCAACGTGTTCGCCTTCCTCTGGCAGGCCCACGGCTGGTTCAGAAAACCGCTCAAGTGCACCATGCTCACGGCGCTGGACCTAAAGTCGCAGCCGCTGCTGCACCGCTTCACCCGCCTCTCCGGCTGGCTGGCCAACACCGTGCTGCGCGGGCACTTCCGCTGGCAGACCCTGCCGGCGCCCTTCACCCTGCGCCTGGAAGGGCTCAACGTGAACGCCTTCGAGGAGTTCGGCGCCGGCGAGATCCTGCGCGATATCAAGGACCCGGACGAGCTCTACGCCAAGGTCAAGGAGCCGGAATTCCGTGCTCTGTTCAAGAAACAGGTCAAGGCCATCCTCACCAAGGGCCTGTGGCACCGCGACTTCTCCGACTGCTGGGTGACCGAGTGCCCGGACGCCAGCCTGGTCGGCAAGAACTTCAAGCAACTCGGCCAGGCTCGCGGCCTGGACGCGGTGGATGCCTACTTCGAGCTGGCCTGCCAGTACCGCGAGGAACTGAAGTGGACCACCTGCTACGGCAACCAGCGCCTGCCGGTGATGCACAAGCTGCTGTCCAGCCCGTGGACACACCCCGGCTTCGCCGACTCCGGTGCGCACCTGCGCTCCATCGCCCAGTACAACTTCCCGCTGCGCTTCCTCAAGTACGTGCGTGACGCGCAACTGGCTGGCGAACCCTTTATGGAACTGGGTCAGGCAGTGCGCCGCTGCAGTGGCGAACTGGCCGACTTCATCGGCGTCGACGCCGGCTATATCCGCGTCGGCGACCGCGCCGACCTGGTGCTGATCAACCCCGAGGGACTCACCGACGAACTGGACGAGATCAGCGAGGCGCCCATGGAAGTGCTCGGCCTGGAGCGGGTGGTCAAGCGCAACGACGCGGCGGTCGAGGCGACCCTGATCAACGGTCGCATCGCCTACCGCCGCGGCCAGGAGTACCCGGACGACCTGGGCAAAGTCCAGGGCTACGGCCGTTTCCTCGAAGGCCGCGATGTGCTGCCCCGCGCCGAGGCTGCTCGCGCTTTCCAGCCAGTCACCGCCTGACTGCGGGTATGCGGCGCGCACCCGCCCTTCAACAACGTAGCCCGGATGTAATCCGGGAAGCAGGCAGCTTCGCTCCCCCGGATACCTCCGGGCTACGACAAGTGCAAATCAGCCGGGGAAAACCGGTTGCACACGGAAGAATCAAGGCTCCGCAGAAGAGTTGAGCTGTTCCTGGGAGGGAACCATCAAGGCGCCGCCAAGAGCGCCGCAGTTGTGCCAGGCGTGAGTCTTCCAGACGAGTTTTCGGAAGACCAGCGCCGCGTTAAGTATCCGCTCGGGGCCTGCCTGCCAGCAGCCAAGCATTCGCTGGCAGCCAGGCCCCGCGGATACTCCATTATGCGTACCCGCTGATCTGCCAGAAGGCACACCGCTCTAGGCCTGACAGGCCCCTTCCTCCCCACTACTGCAGTGCCCCTGCAACAGACGGTCGCGCCCCTGCTGCTTGGCCTGATAGAGCAGGCGATCGACCGCCTCGATGAAGGCCATTGGTGAGTCGTGCGCTTCGGGAATGATGGTGCCGACACCCAGACTCAGGGTCAGCAACTGGGCCACCTTGGACTGTTCATGAGGGATACGCAGGTGGCCGACCAGCTTGCGACAGCGTTCGGCGATCTGCTTGGCCGACTCGGCATCCGTCTCCGGCAGCACCAGCACGAACTCCTCGCCACCGAAACGCGCCACGCAGTCGCGCGGACGGACGACCGCCGCCTCCAGCGCCTCGGCGACCCTTCGCAGGCAATCGTCACCCTGGATATGGCCATAGTGGTCATTGAACTGCTTGAAGAAGTCGATATCCAGCAGGATCAGCGACAGCGGGCGGCGGCTACGCTGGGCGCTGGCCCATTCCACCTCCAGTACCGAGTCGAACATGCGCCGGTTGTTGATGCCGGTCAGGCCGTCCTTGTAGGAGTACTCCTCAAGCTGCTTTTGCAGGGCCAGCAACTGCTCCTCGGTTTTCTTGCGCTCGCTGATATCGAACATGAAGCCGACCAGTGCCTCCGTCTCGCCGGCGGCGTTGCGCAACACATGCACCACGTCACGAATCCACACGTAGCGGCCGTCGGCGGTCAGCGCACGGTAGTCGGCCTCGTGGTCGATACCGCTCTGCGATTGGGCGATGCAGAAATTCACGACCCGCTCGCGATCTTCTTCGTGAATGCGTTCGGCCCAGTCATTGGCGCTGATCCAGCTCTGCTGGGTCCAGCCCAGCAAGGGTTCGATCTGCGGACCGATATAGGCGAAGGTCATACTGGCCCAGTCGATTTTCCAGGGAATGGCCTTGGTCGATTCCAGCAGGGTCTTGTACACGGCACTGTCGGCCTGGAAGGGATCGTGCATACCAGCGGTTCCACAGGAGGGTGATGGCCAGAGGCTATGCCGGTGCCTTTTAGAAGTCCACCTTGCCGCGCCCGGCCTTGATCGCACCACGCTTGGCCTTGCCCTCCAGGCGGCGTTTTTTCGAGCCCAGGGTCGGCTTGGTCGGGCGCCGCGCCTTCTCGGTCTTGCCGGCCGCACGGATCAGCTCGGCCAAGCGCTCCAGCGCATCGGCACGATTCTGCTCCTGAGTGCGGTATTGCTGGGCCTTGATGATGACTACGCCACCCTCGGTGATGCGGCTGTCGCGCAGCGCCAACAGGCGCTCTTTGTAGAACGGAGGCAGGGACGAGGCCTGGCTGTCGAAACGCAGATGTACGGCGCTGGAAACCTTGTTGACGTTCTGCCCACCGGCTCCCTGGGCCCGAATGGCCGTCAACTCGACCTCGGCTTCCGGCAAATGAACGCTGTTGGATATCACCAGCATGGAAAAGACCTCAAATACACCCCGCTCAGCATAACGCCGATCATGCGCGCCTCGACCCACTACCCCGGCAAAAACAATCGAAAGCTAAGCAATTAATTTAGTTGATTGAAATCAGACAATTAGGTTGAACCATCCGGCACCCAGGGTTGCCATAAAGGCTTACTTTCCCTAGGGTAAAAAAGTATGTGGCCTCATATCGCACCCATCAGCTCTCTGCTGAGCGGAGTCGCACTGCTTCTGCTCGGCAATGGCCTGCTCAATACGTTGCTCACCTTGAAGGGGGCGGCCGAAGGCTACTCGACGACCCTGCTCGGGCTGATGATGTCCGGCTACTTTACCGGCTACTTCATCGGTAACTGGGTCGGCAGCCCGCTGATCCGCCGCGTCGGCCATATCCGCGCCTTCGCCTTCTGCGCCGCACTGGCGTGCATCTGCGCCCTGCTCCACGTGCTCATCGTCCATCCCTGGGTCTGGGTGGTGCTGCGCGTGCTCTACGGCGTAGCGCTGATCTGCCTGTACATGGTCATCGAGAGCTGGCTCAACGCCCGTGCCAGCAGCGAAAACCGGGGGGGCATCTTCGCCCTGTACATGGCCGTCAACCTTGGCGCCCTGGCCCTCGGCCAGCAGCTGCTGCGCTTCGACCCCACCCTCGGCTTCGCCCTGTTTGCCGTGGCCGGCATATTCATCGTCTCGGCACTGATGCCGGTAACCCTTACCCGCCAGATGCAGCCCAGCCTGCCGGAAACGCCGAACAGCAACCTGCGTCAGCTGTTCGGCATCGCGCCACTGGCGTTGACCGCCTCGGCGTTGTCCGGTCTGGCGCTCAGCGGCTTCTGGGGCATGGCACCGGCCTATGCCGACATGGTCGGCTTCGATGCCGCCGGCGTGGGTTTATTGATGACCATGACCATTCTCGGCGGCGCCCTGCTGCAATGGCCGATCGGCTGGCTGTCGGACCGCCTCGACCGGCGCTGGATCCTGTTCTGGGTGGTGAGCGCGGCCGTGGTCACCGCAGCCGCGATCAGTCTGCTCGCCCCCGGCCAGCTGCTGATCAGCCTGTTCTTCCTGTTTGGCGGCCTGTCGTTCGCCATCTACCCCCTGGGCGTGGCGCTGCTGATCGACCAACTGCAACCCGACGAGATCCTCTCCGGCTCGGCCAGCCTGCTGCTGGTCAACGGTATTGGCGCGGCCTGTGGGCCGCTGTTGGCCGGGGCGCTGATGCAGCATTTTGGCGCACCGGCATTGCCCATGTATTTCGCCCTGTCCCTCGCCCCCCTGGCCGCCTATGCCCTGTACCGCATGCGTCATGTCAGCGACCTGGTCAGCGGTGAACAGGCCCACTTCATGCCCATGCTACGCACCAGCCCGACCGTACTCGAGCTGATGCCCGATGCCCCACCACAGGAGCACCCCGAAAACACGTCTCCCTGACGTCCTAAGGCTGCTTCGGCAAGGCCCGGAGCCTATCCCAAGCAGCCAGAACCTGGCCCAACGGCCACTCTGGAGAAACACGCCATGCTAATCGCCACCGATCTGGACGGAACCTTTCTCGCCGGCGCCCCGGAAGACCGCCTCAGCCTCTACCAGACCATCGTCGCCCATCCGGAAATCCGCCTCGCCTACGTCACCGGGCGCAGCCTGGAAGCGGTGCTACCGCTACTGGCCGACCCGACACTGCCACAACCTGACTTCATCATCGCCGACGTCGGCGCCAGCCTCTACGACGGCCAGACCCTGCAGCCCCTGCAACCGCTGCAAGGGCAGATCGACTTACGCTGGCCCGGTGAGTCACAGGTGGCCCAGGCCCTGGCCGACTTCCCTGACCTGGAACGCCAGGACGTGCCCCAGGCCCGCCGCTGCTCGTATTTCTGCACCCCGCAGCGCGCCGCCGACCCGGCCCTGCGCGCCATTGCCGACGAACTGGACTGCGACCTGCTGTATTCCGCCGACCTGTACCTCGACTTCCTCCCGCGCGGCGTGAACAAAGGCTCCAGCCTCCAGGCGCTGGCCGACTGGCTGGGCCTGGAGCACGACCAGGTACTGGCCGCCGGCGACACTCTGAATGACCTGTCCATGCTCAGCGCCACCTTCAAGGGCGTTTGCGTCGGTGCCTCCGAACCCGGACTGCTGCAAGCCACCCGTCATCACTCGCGCACCCTGCACGCGACTCGCACGGGTTGTGGCGGCATTCTCGAAGCCTTCGCCCACTTCGGCTTCCTTGGCGAGCACGGCATCGCCGCCGAACGACGCCAGGCCGCACAGCCCGGCAAGGCCGACCTGGTGATCGTCTACCATCGGCTGCCCTACGAGGAATACCGTGGCAAGGACGGCAAGCTGCAGCGCCGCCGCCCCACTTCGCCCAACGGCATCATCCCGACCCTGCTGAGTTTCTTCGCCGACGGCCGCAAAGGCTCCTGGGTAGCCTGGGCCGTCCATGAAGAGGACAACCAGGAAACCTTCGACACCCATACCACGGTGGATGCCGAGCGCTACCCGAAGCTGACCGCCGCGCGGGTGCCGCTGAGCAAGGAAAAGGTCGACATCTTCTACAAACGCTTCTCCAAGGAAGCCTTCTGGCCGACCCTGCACACCTTCTGGGAGCGCGCCAGCTTCAACGAGGACGACTGGCAGGTGTTCTGCGAGGTCAACCGCGCCTTCGCCGAACGTACCGCCCTGGAAGCCGCCGAAGGTGCCGTGGTCTGGCTGCACGACTACAACCTGTGGATGGTGCCGGCCTACCTGCGTGAACTGCGGCCGGACCTGCGCATCGCCTTCTTCCACCACACCTACTTCCCGTCTGCCGATGTGTTCAACGTGGTGCCCTGGCGCCGGCAGATCGTCGGCAGCCTGCTGCAGTGCGACTACATCGGTTTCCATATTCCACGCCAGGTGGAGAACTTCGTCGATGTGGCGCGCGGCGTATTCCCGCTCAAGACCCTCGACCGGCAGAACTGCGCGCCCCGCTTTCTTACCTACGGCTGCGCCGTGGGCCTGGAACGCATGACCACCGCCCTGGACACCGGCACACGCACGGTCAAGCTCGGCGCCCACCCGGTCGGCCTGGATATCGAGCGGGTAAGCAGTGCCCTGCAGGCGCCGAAGATTCAGGAACTGATGGCGCGCCTGCGCGAGGAGCTCAGCGGGGTCAAGCTGATCCTCTCGGTGGAGCGCCTCGACTACACCAAGGGCATCCTGGAGAAGCTCAACGCCTACGAGCGCCTGCTGGCGGACAATCCCGAGCTGCTCGGCAAGGTCACCCTGGTCACGGTGTGCGTGCCGGCAGCCAAGGAAATGACCATCTACGACGAACTGCAGAGCCAGATCGAGCAAGCCGTGGGCCGTATCAACGGGCGCTTCGCCCGCATCGGCTGGACGCCGTTGCAGTTCTTCTTCCGCAGCCTGCCCTTCGAAGAGGTCAGCGCCTGGTATGCCATGGCCGACGTGATGTGGATCACTCCGCTGCGCGACGGCCTCAACCTGGTGGCCAAGGAATTTGTCGCCGCCCAGGGCCTGCTCGGCGGCAGTGGCGTGCTGGTGCTGTCGGAATTCGCCGGCGCTGCCGCCGAACTCAAGGGCGCGCTGCTGACCAACCCGCACGACCCGATGGACCTGACCCAGACCTGCTACCTGGCCCTCAACCTGCCCAAGGCCGAAGCCCAGGCGCGGCTACGCGAACTGTTCGACATCGTCACCTTCAACGACATCCGTCGTTGGGGCGACGACTTCCTCGGCGCCGTCGGCCTCAACGAAGCCGCGACAGCACTGGAACTGGTGAGCTGATCAGGCTTAGCAGTCGCCTGCGAATCGGCAGCGACCTTGAGTTGTTCTCCCTGGATCGACGCCCGCCACAGCAGCGGGTTTGTCCATGGGGCGAACGACAGTCAAGCAGATCGACAAGGGGGTCAGAATTTTTTAGCCGCTCGGTCAACCGTTCTGGGACTGCACCCAGGCCGCGGGCTAGCTGGAATATCCCCTCTCCCGTTTACGGGAGAGGGTTAGGGAGAAGGCTTGGCTGACGATTACCCTCTCCCCTGGCCCCTCTCCCATGAATGGAAGAGGAGGAGAAAAGCCCGCAGCCCGGATTACATCCGGGCTACGGGCACCAGTGAATCTGTAGCGGCGCCTTGAGCAATGCGCGGATCGGCAGCTCACGGGCCTCCCCCGCTTGCAGCGCCCGGCTCAGCGTCGCCAGCTTGGTCGCCCCCTGGATCGCCAGCAGGCTCAGACGAGCCGCAGACAAAATCGGCAGGGTCAGCGACAGGCGCTCATGCGGTGCGACAGGAGCCCGCATGGGCAGCACCGCGCACGGGCAGTCCGGGCGCAGAGCCTCGTCCAGCAGCGGGCTGTGCGGGAACAGCGAGGCGGTGTGACCATCATCCCCCATGCCCAGCACCAGTACATCGATGGCCGGCAGGCCGGCGATGGCCCGATCCGCCAGTGCGGCAGCCTGCTCCAAGCTGGCCGCCGGGTGGTAAAGGCCAATCATGCGGGCCTCGGCTGCCGCGCCCTGCAGCAGATGCCGACGCACCAGCGCCTCGTTGCTGTTGGCATCTTCCAGCGCGACCCAGCGCTCGTCGGCCAGGCCGACCCGCACCTGCTGCCACGCGAGTGGCTCCTGCGCCAGACACTCGAAGAACGCCACCGGACTGCGCCCACCGGAGACCACCAGCAGCGCGCTGCCACGCGCCTGGATGGCCGCACGCAAAGCCTCTGCCACCTGCTGCGCCAGGGTCTCGGCCAGCGCCGACGCATCGGCGTGCTGTCGCCCCACCACATCGGCAGGCAATCGCAGCTCGTTCAGCATCATCGCAAGGTACTCAGGCTGGCCGTGAAGGTGCTGGCGCCCTGCTCCGCCGAGCTGAAGCTGGCGCGCATGAACGCAAACAACTCGCGGCCGCTACCGATCGCAGCAGGCGGTGGGACAACAAGCTCGCGGGCGGCGAATTCGGCGGCGTCGACCAACACGCGCAGCTCTCCGCTACGGCCGTCGACACGGATCAGGTCGCCATCGCGCACCCGCGCCAGCGGCCCGCCATCGAAAGCCTCGGGACAGACATGAATCGCTGCGGGCACCTTGCCGGAAGCACCGGACATACGCCCGTCGGTGACCAGCGCCACCTTGTAGCCACGGTCCTGCAACACACCGAGGAACGGCGTGAGCTTGTGCAGCTCGGGCATGCCATTGCAGCGCGGCCCCTGGAAGCGCACCACGGCGACGAAGTCGCAGTCCAGCTCGCCAGCCTGGAAGGCCTCGGCCAACTCGGCCTGGTCGTGGAACACCCGTGCCGGCGCCTCGACCACATGGCGCTCCGGCGCCACGGCCGATAGCTTCATCACCCCGCGGCCAAGATTGCCGTCGAGCAGGCGCAGGCCGCCCTCGGTCGAGAATGGCCGCGCCACCGGGCGCAGGATATTCTCGTCCAGGCTGGCCACAGTGCCTTCGCGCCAGACCAGGCGCTCGCCGTCGAGGAACGGCTCTTCGGTGTAGCGGCGCAACCCCTGGCCGGCGACGGTGGCGACATCCTCGTGCAGCAGCCCGGCATCGAGCAGCTCGCGGATCAGCAAGGCGGTGCCGCCGGCGGCGTGGAAGTGATTGATGTCGGCCTTGCCGTTGGGATAGACGTGGGCCAGGGTTGGCACCACGTCGGACAGCTCGGCCATGTCCTGCCAGGTCAACTGGATGCCGGCAGCCTGGGCGATGGCCGGCAGGTGCAGGATGTGGTTGGTCGAGCCGCCAGTGGCGTGCAGCGCCACCACGGCGTTGACCAGGCAACGCTCGTCGACGATCTGCCCGAGGGGCCGATAGTGCCCGCTCTGCCGGGTCAGGCGCGTCACCTGCTGGGCCGCCTCACGGGTCAGGGCATCGCGCAGCGGCGTGTTCGGGTTGACGAAGGAGGCGCCGGGCAGGTGCAGGCCCATCACTTCCATCAGCATCTGATTGGTGTTGGCCGTGCCGTAGAAGGTGCAGGTGCCGGGGCTGTGGTAGGCCTTCATTTCCGATTCCAGCAGCTCGTCACGGCTGGCCTTGCCTTCGGCGAAGCGCTCGCGCACCTCGGCTTTCTCCTTGTTCGACAAGCCAGAAGGCATCGGCCCGGCCGGCACGAACAGCATCGGCAGGTGGCCGAAGCGCAGCGCGCCGATCAGCAGGCCTGGGACGATCTTGTCGCACACGCCCAGGCACAGGGCGGCATCGAACATGTTGTGCGACAGCGCCACGGCGGTGCCCATGGCGATCACCTCGCGGCTCGCCAGGCTGAGCTCCATGCCCGGCTCGCCCTGGGTCACACCATCGCACATCGCCGGCACACCGCCGGCCACCTGACCGACCGAGCCGACTTGGTGCAACGCAGCCTTGATCCGCTGCGGGTACTCCGCATACGGCTGGTGCGCCGAGAGCATGTCGTTGTAGGCGGTGACGATGGCCACGTTGGCCGCGTCCGGCAGGCGCAGGGTCTGCTTGTCCGCGCCACTGCAGCCAGCCACGCCGTGAGCGAAGTTGGCGCACTGCAGCTTGCCGCGCTGGGGGCCCTGGTCGGCAGCCGCGGCAATCATCGCCAGGTAGCGCTGGCGAGTGGCGCGGCTGCGCTCGATCAGGCGCTCGGTGACTTCGAGAACGCGGGGATGCATGAATCGGCTCCTCAGACTGTGCTATTGCGACACTGTAACCCCGCACGCGATTGAAATCTTTCGTCGGAATTTAGCGGCTGCCGCTGCGCCGCCGCTGGCGCTAACGTAGCCGCCTGGAATTTTCTCGCGAGCTCCACCATGGATTCGATTACCCAGGCAGTCCTCGGCGCCAGCATTCAGGGCGCTTTGCTCGGCCGCTGGCAAGGTCGTCGCGCCCTGCTCTACGGCGCCATGCTCGGCACCCTGCCCGACCTCGACGTGGTCATCGACTACGGCGATGCGGTGGCCGACATGACCTTCCACCGGGGATTCAGCCACTCGTTGCTGGTACTCAGCCTGCTGGCCGTGGCAATCGCCCTGCTGGCGCGCAGGTTGCAGCCCAACCCGGCCTACTCGACGCGACGATTACTGTTCGCGGTATGGCTGGTCTTGATCACCCATCCGCTGCTGGACAGCTTCACCAGTTATGGCACCCAGCTGCTGTGGCCCTTGCAGACACCACCCATCGCCTGGTCGTCGATCTTCATCATCGACCCGCTGTACAGCGTGCCTTTGCTGGTGGCGGTGCTGGTCGGCCTGGTTCGCGGCCTGCGCGAGCGTCCACAGTGGCTGGCGATCTCGGCGCTATGCCTGTCCAGCGTCTACCTGGCCAGCACCCTGGCCGGCAAATGGATGGCCGAGCAGCGCGTGCAGGACGTGCTGGCCGCGCGCGGCCTCCAGGCCGACAGCCTGTTCAGCACGCCAACGCCGTTCAACAGCCTGCTCTGGCGGGTGATCGTGGTGGACGGCGACGACTATCACGAAGCCCTGGTCGGCTGGTTCGACCAGCAACCGCCGCAGCTGGTGCGCATCGCCCGTGGCACGGCGCTGGCCGAGGCCTTGCGCGACTCGCCGCAACATCAGCGCCTGCAGTGGTTCACCCACAACGTGCTGCGTTACGACCGGGTCGGCGATCAGTTGATCGTGACCGACCTGCGCCTGGGCATGACCGGTTTCCATCCGTTTCGCTTCGTCATGGCCGAATGGCGTGATGGCGCCTGGCATGCCCTGCCCTGGGTCGAACGCCTGCCGTTCAACCGCGGCGAACCCGCCCAGCTGCTGACCCTCTGGCAGCGCATCTGGGATCAGCGAGAAGAAGTGCCACTCCTGGCCTGGGCCAACACCCTGAGCCAGCGCCCCTGAAACGAAGAGCCCGGCAGTCGCCGGGCTCTTCGTGCTTACGCCTGAGTCATCTGCGCGGTGCGCGCCGTCTTGATGCGAAAGCAGCCCCAGATGAACAGCACCCACACCGGAATGGCGTACACCGACGCCTGGATGCCCGGGATCATCAGCATCACGCCGAGAATGAACAGCACGAAGGCCAGGCACAGGTAGTTGGCAAAGGGGAACCAGAACGCCTTGAAGCTTGGCTCCGTGCCCTTGGCGACCATGGCCTTGCGGAACTTCAGATGGGCCAGGCTGATCATCGCCCAGTTGATCACCAGAGCGGCGACCACCAGCGACATCAACAGCTCCAGCGCGCTCTGCGGCACCACGTAGTTGACCACCACGCAGAGCAGCGTCACCGCCGCCGACAGGGCGATGGCCAGCACCGGTACGCCGCGCTCATTCACCTTCATCAGCGCCTTTGGCGCATCGCCCTGCTCGGCCAGGCCGTAGAGCATGCGGCTGTTGCAGTACACGCCGCTGTTGTAGACCGACAGCGCGGCAGTCAGCACCACGAAGTTGAGCACGTGCGCAGCGGTGCCTTCGCCGATCAGCGAGAAGATCTGCACGAAGGGACTGCTGGCGTAAGCGTCGCCGCCGCTGGTCAGGGTCTTGACCATGTCGTCCCAGGGGTGCAGCGAGAGCAGGATGGTCAGCGCGCCGATGTAGAAGATCAGGATGCGCCAGACCACCTGGTTGATCGCCTTGGGGATCACCGTCTTCGGCTGGTCGGCCTCGGCGGCGGTGATGCCGACCAGCTCCAGGCCACCAAAGCTGAACATGATGATCGCCATCATCATCACCAGCCCGGACACGCCATTGGGGAAGAAACCGCCGTGGCTCCACAGGTTGCTGATGCTGGCCTGCTCGCCACCGGTGCCGCTGACCAGCAGATAGCCGCCGAGCAGGATCATGCCGATGATGGCCACCACCTTGATGATGGCGAACCAGAACTCGGTCTCGCCGAAGGCCTTCACGTTGACCAGGTTGATCAGGTTGATCAGCACGAAGAACGCCGCCGCCGTGACCCAGGTGGGGATTTCCGGCCACCAGTACTGCACGTACTTGCCCACGGCCGTGAGTTCGGCCATGCCGACCAGCACGTAGAGCACCCAGTAGTTCCAGCCGGACAGAAAGCCGGCGAACGGCCCCCAGTAGCTGTGGGCGAAGTGGCTGAAGGAGCCGGCGACCGGCTCTTCGACAATCATCTCGCCGAGCTGGCGCATGATCAGGAAGGCGATGAAACCGCCGATGGCGTAGCCGAGGATCATCGACGGGCCGGCGCTCTGCATCACCCCGGCGGAGCCGAGGAACAGGCCGGTGCCGATGGCGCCACCGAGGGCGATCAGCTGGATATGGCGGTTCTTCAGGCCGCGCTTGAGCGGGCCGGTGTGCAAGTGTTCGGACATCAGCGGGCGCTCCGAATCGGACGCGGGGCGAGGCAAGTGCGAGGCATGGGTTCACCTGTCTGTCGGAAAATCCGCCGGGCTCGTGGTCCGGCGGCATCGTCTGGGCCTGTCGGCCGCGGCTCGCCTGGCGACGAGCGCCGCGCAGTATAACCGAGCCGCCGCGTCGACGGTTTGGCGGAAAGCCGCCACAAGCCGGCCTTTTGTCCGAACAAGGCAGCGGGCACACTGTGCCTTCCTCAGTTGCCGATTTCCCCCATGAACCCCGAAGACCTGTTGCTCCTCGTCACCCGCACCATGCCCTACGGCAAGTACAAGGGCCGCCTGCTTGCTGACCTGCCCGGCCACTACCTCAACTGGTTCGCCCGAGAAGGCTTTCCCAAGGGCGAGATCGGTCGCCTGCTCATGCTGATGCAGGAGATCGACCACAACGGTCTCAAGCCCTTGCTGGAGCCGCTGCGCAAACGCTGATGCCGGTGCATTTGCACGCGCAATAACGCAGCCGCCACCGCCCCGCCTCGTTTAGCTTTAGCGCCACAACCACGACGAGGATTTGCCAGCATGCATCGCTATTTCAGTCTCGCCGGGCGCACTGCCCTGGTCACCGGTGGCAGCCGCGGCATCGGCCGCATGATTGCCCAGGGCCTGCTCGAAGCCGGCGCGCGGGTGTTCATCTGCGGGCGCGATGGCGCAGCCTGTGAAACGACCGCCGCCGAACTCAGCCAGTATGGCGAGTGCATCGGTCTGGCGGCGGACCTGTCCGGCGAGGAAGGCGCCCGCGCCCTGGCCGCCGAACTGGGCCAGCGCATTGAGCAGCTCGACATCCTGGTCAACAACGCCGGCACCAGCTGGGGCGCGCCGCTGGAGAGCTACCCGGTCAAGGGCTGGGAAAAGGTCATGCAGCTCAACGTCACCGCCGTGTTCAGCTGCATCCAGCAGCTGCTGCCGCTGCTGCGCAAGGCAGGCAACGCGCAGAACCCGGCGCGGGTGATCAATATCGGTTCGGTGGCCGGCATCAGCTCGATGAGCGAAGAAGCCTACGCCTATGGCCCGAGCAAAGCCGCGCTGCACCAGCTGTCGCGCAACCTGGCCCGCGAGCTGGTCGACGAGCACATCAACGTCAACGTCATCGCCCCCGGTCGCTTCCCGAGCAAGATGACCCGCTTCATCTCCAACGACGAAGCGGCGCTGGCCGCCGACGTGGCGCTGATTCCGATGAAACGCTGGGGCCGTGAAGAAGAAATGTCGGCGCTGGCCATCACCCTGTGCAGCGCGGCGGGTGCCTACATGACCGGCGCCATTATCCCCATCGACGGCGGTTTCACCCTCTAACTGAGCCCGGGTAGGCGCTGCGCCAGAGCCTGGCCAGCGCCGCCTGATCGGCGCCCTGCAGGCTCAGCACGCCCTGCTGCAGCGCCGCATCGGCGGACAGTTGGCCTTTCTCCAGGGCGATCAGCGCCCCTTCGCTCAGCACCACCAGTGCAGCGCCTTCCTGCGGCGTCGCATGAATCTGCACACCCTGCTTGGCGAAACGGCTCCACAGCCCAGGCTCGACCAGCAGCAGCTGAAACTCTCCTGCGTCGGCGGGCAGGCGTTGCCGTAGCTGCTCCAGCAAAGCCAAGGTGCGGCGCATGCCGAAACCACCCGGCAACGGCAAAGGACGTACCAGGCTTCCGTCCTGGTATGCCTGCTGAGCCGCCAGCGCCACCCCCAGAGAGGCAGGGTGCGACAGGCTCAGGTCAACGGCCAGGCCATCATAGCTACAGGCCGCGGCCGGCCCTGCCAGCATTCCAGCCAGCACAGCGGCCAGAGTCTGGCGACGCAATCGAGTGCATAACATGGGCTAGACCTCGGCCATCGGGCAGTGCCCGCCAGCGGCGGAACACTGCCGTGCAGTGCTCAGGGGGTAACGATGTTGAACCAGAAGTCGAAGGTATCGAGCAGGCCCATGAATTCGCCGAAAGCAGCAGGACGGCCATCGAACGTCAGCTCGCCGGAGGCGACCTTCTGCTCCAGGGTGGCACGGCCCAGCTGGATGTCTTCCAGGGTGCTCTTCTTCATTGTCAGAACGACGTCGGCCTTGTCGCTGGCCTGGGGCTCGTAAGTCAGCACACCGTGTTCGACGGTCAGGGCATAGCTCTTGCCCAGGTCGCTAAAGGTGTAGTTGAGCACCAGCTTCTTGCCCGCCGCGCGCTCACCGTTGAGGCGCACGGCCAGGTAGTCGAAGAGCATTTCCGGGGTCATGGCGCCGATCACATCTGGGCTGGCGGTCACGGCGCCGCCGGTTGCGGGCTTGCCGTTGCGCAGCTCGAAGGCACCTTGCAGGTAGATCGAACGCCAGGGGCCGGACTCGGCCTGGTAGCCCAGCTGCTCGTAGCTGTCGGCCAGCAGGTTCTTGGCCTCGGCATTGTCGGGGTCGGCAAACACCACCTGCTTGGCCACTTCGGCCACCCAGCGATACTCACCCTTGGCGAAGTCGGCCTTGGCTCGCTTGAGCACGGCAGCTGAGCCCCCCATGTATTCGACGTACTTCTGCGCCGCTGGCTGCGGCGGTAGGTTATCGAGGTTGGCTGGGTTGCCGTCGTACCAGCCCATGTAGCGCTGATACACCGCCTTGGCGTTGTGCTTGAGGGTGCCGTAGTAGCCACGGCCCTGCCAGAAGGACTCCAGCTCCGGCGGCAGCTTGATCGCCTCGGCGATTTCCTCGCCCGTCAGACCCTGATTCATCATGTGTACGGTCTGGTCATGGATGTACTTGTAGACGGCCCGCTGCTTCTTCAGGTAGTCATCAAACTGTGCCTGCCCCCACTGCGGCCAGTGATGGCTCTGAAAGCGCACCTCGGTCTTGTCACCATACAGGGCGAGGGTCTCGCCGATGTACTTCGACCACTGCAGGGCATCGCGTACCTGGGCGCCACGCAGGGTGAGGATGTTGTGCATGACGGCGGTGGTGTTCTCGGCCATCCACATGGCCTTGTGATCCGGGAAGTAGGTGTTCATTTCCACCGGCGCCTCGGTGCCGGGGGTGATCTGGAACTGCATGCGCACGCCATCGACTGTCAGTTCCTGACCGGTCTTGCTGACGAATTCGGTGGGCTGGATCAGGGTGATGGTGCCGCTGGAGGCGGTCAGGCCCAGGCCGGAACCGACACTGCCCTGCTCGCTGCGCGGCAGCAGCGCACCGAACATGTAGATGGCGCGACGGGCCATGGCGTTGCCGGCAATCACGTTCTCGCTGATGGCGTGCTCATCGAAGCCCTCGGGCGCGATGATGCGCACCTTGCCGGCCTTGACGTCGGCCTCGTCGACGATGCCACGCACACCGCCGAAATGGTCAATGTGCGAGTGGCTGTAAACCACGGCTACAACGGGCTTGGCGCCGAGGTGCTGGCTCACCAGCTCGTAGGCCGCCTTGGCCGGTTCGGCACTGAGCAACGGGTCGAAAACGATCCAGCCGGTCTTGCCTTCGATAAAGGTGATGTTGGACAGGTCGTAGCCACGAACCTGGTAGATGCCGTCGGTGACCTTGAACAGACCGTACTGCACATTCAGCTGGGCGTTGCGCCACAGGCTCGGGTTGACGCTGTCCGGGGCGGGCTGATCGAGGCCGATAAACCGTTTATAGCTCTCCAGATCCCACACCACCTTGCCGCTGGCGTCCTTGATGGTCAGGCTGTCGGGCTTGGCGATGAAGCCGCGCTGGGCATCTTCGAAGTCGCGCTTGTCGGCAAACGGCAGCCTGTCCAGCACGGCCTGGTTGGCGGCCACGGTCGCCGCGCTGGCGGCCTTGCTCGGTTGCGGCTCGGCCTGAGCGATGGCGGAGGCCAGCAGGGCCACGGCCACGCCGCCGCGGGTCAGGCACTTGAAGTATCGATTCATCGATGTGTCCTCGTTGTTATTGTCTTGGCCCGGCTCAGGCCTGGGCGATCCACTCGGCGGCACGCTCGGCCACCATGATGGTCGGCGCGTTGGTATTGCCACCGACCAGGGTCGGCATGACCGAAGCGTCGACCACGCGCAGGTTCTGCATGCCATGCACGCGCAGCTGGCCGTCGACCACCGCCATCTCGTCGCTGCCCATCTTGCAGGTGCCGATCGGGTGGTAGATGGAATCGGTACGGCGGCGCAGCAGGTCGATCAACTGCTCATCACTGTGCGCATCGACGCCGTACATCTCCTTCAGGCCGAAGCCCGCCATGGCCGACTGACCGACGATCTCGCGGGTCATGCGGTAGCCCTTGAGCAGGGTCTGCACGTCGCGCTCATCGCCGAGGAAGTTCGGGTCGATGCGCGGCGCCGCGCTGGGATCGGCCGACTGCAGACCGACGCTGCCCACGCTCTTCGGGCGCAGCACGCAGACGTGGCAACTGAAGCCATGCCCCCAGTGCAGCTTGCGGTTGTGATCGTCGAGGATGCTGACCACCGAGTGCAGCTGGATATCCGGGCGATCCAGGCTCGCATCGGTCTTGAGGAAGCCACCGCCCTCGGCGAAGTTGCTGGCCAGCGGGCCGCGGCGGTTGACCAGGTATTGCAGCGCCGCCGAGCCCATCTTCAGGCTGCCACCCAGCGAGTAGCCGAGCAGCGAGTTGTCGGTGCTCTTGTAGCTGAGTACCGCGTCCGGGTGGTCATAGAGGTTCTGTCCCACGCCCGGCAGTTCGTGCTGCACGGCAATGCCCTGGGGCTTGAGCTCGGCCTCCGGGCCGATACCGGAAAGCATCAGCAGGTGCGGGCTGCCGAAGGCACCGGCACACACCAGCACCTCCTTGCGCGCCTTGATGGCCACCGACTGCCCCTTGAGACGAACCTGCACACCGCTGGCCTGCTTACCCTCCAGCAGGATGCGCTCGGCCAGGGTATTGGTCAGCACAGTGAGATTCTCGCGCTTGCCACGAATCGGCGTGAGGAAAGCCGCAGCGGCGCTCCAGCGGCGACCATTGCGAATGGTCACTTCATACTGGCCAATGCCTTCCTGCTCGGCGCCATTGAAGTCTTCGTTATGCCGATAGCCGGCCTGCTTGCCCGCCTCGATGAAGGCATGGGTGGCCGCATGCGCCTCGATCTTGCCGACGTAGAGTTCGCCGCCCGCACCGTGGTACTCGCTGTCTCCCAGATGGTGCAGCTGACTTTTGCGGAAGTACGGCAGCACATCCTTGAAGCCCCAGCCCTGGTTACCCAGCGCCACCCAATCGTCGTAGTCACTGTGGTGGCCACGGATATAGATCATGCCGTTGATCGAGCTGCTGCCCCCCAGGGTCTTGCCGCGCGGCTGGTAACCCTTGCGCCCCCCCAGACCGGGCTGCGGCACGGTGTCGAAGGCCCAGTTCACATGCCGGGTCGGCAGGATGGCGGCAACACCGGCAGGTGCATGAATCAGCGGCGAGCGATCCTCCGGACCGGCCTCCAGCAAGCACACGGAAACTGCCGGATCAGCACTCAAGCGATTGGCCAGCACGCAACCGGCAGAGCCGGCACCAACGATCACGTAGTCGAACTGCATCGCATCCTCCAAGGGGGGAGTGAATCTGGATTCAGACCTCCATTGTTGGCGAGCCACGGCGGGTTAGGCTTGATCTTTGACGACACATACTTGATCTTTGACGACATGGAACCCTTCATCCGCACCACCTCTTTCGGCGGTTTCCGCGAGCTGGTCAGCCAGCTCGGCGCCGACCCGCAGCCTTACCTCGAGCGCTTCCGGGTGCGCGCCGAACTACTCGACGACGAAGATGCACGTGTCCCCTTCCGGTCGCTGGTAGGACTGCTGGAGGCTGTGGCCGAGGAACTCGACTGCCCGGACTTCGGCCTGCGCATGGCCGACTACCAGAACCTCCATGTGCTCGGCCCCATCGCCCTGATCGCCTGCAACGCCAGCAGCGTCGGCCATGCCCTGGCGGAGATCGTGCGTTTCATCGGTTACCACAGCTCGGGCATCGTGCTGGATCTCGACCTGAGTGAAGAACAGGCGCCCTGTCTGGTCATCGAGCTACGCCTGCCCGGTGCGCAGCGGCAGATGGCGGAACTGGCCATGGGAGTGGCCTTGAAGACCATGAGGCTGCTGTGCGGCTCGACCTTCGCACCACAGGCAGTACAGTTGGCCAGCGCCAGCACGGTGCCCATGGCGCGCTATCGTCGCCATTTCGGCAGTGAGGTCTACCTGGGCCAGGCACGCAATGCCCTGGTGTTCAGTGAGCGCCAACTGGGTCAGCGCATCGAACGTCAGGACCCGGTCCTGCACCGCACCCTGGTGCAATACCTCAGCCAGACCCATCTGCTCGGGACACCGGATTTGCTGGAGCAGGTCCGTCGCCTGGTGCTGCGCCTGCTGCCGGTACAGCAGTGCCGCCTGCCCCTGGTTGCCGAGCAGCTCGGCCTGCACGAACGCAACCTTCAGCGCCAGCTGGCCGAGCTGGGACACAGGTTCGATGAGCTGGTTGAAGGTATTCGCCGCGAGCGCGCCGACTTCTACCTGGCCGAGCGCGACATCCCCATGTCGCAGATCGCCGGCATGCTCGGCTACAGCGAGCAGAGCGTATTCAACCGCGCCTGCCGTCGCTGGTTCGCCATGACGCCCAGCGCACGCAGACGCCTGCTGTTGGCTCGCTAGTCAGTCAACCCCAGTTCCTTGGCCCGCGCCACCGCCTGGGTACGACGCTCCACGCCCAGCTTGAAGTTGATGCGTTGGGCGTGGGTTTTCACCGTGTGCAGCGAGATAAATAGCTGATCGGCGATCTGCTGGTTGGACAGGCCCCGAGCAATCAGCTTCAGCACATCCAGCTCGCGTTTGCTCAGCAGAGCCAGTTGCGCATTCAGCGTGCCGGTACTCTCTACCGCCCAGCGCATCATCGCCGGGTTACGCTGGGCCAGGCTCTGTTCGACGCTGACCAGGCCCATTTGCCGTGCCAGCGCCAGCGCATCAAGGAAGGCCTGCTTGGCCTGCGGGTAACGCCCCTCGGCATGCAGACCCTCGGCCAGGCTGAAGCCAATCTCGCACGCCAAAGGTCGTCGCCCGGCGGCGAGTGCATCGGCATGCATCTGCTCCAAGGCACACAGGGCCTCGGCACGCCCCTCGCCTTGCAGACGCGCCAGGTTGAGCAACAGGTTCAGCCGCAGATCCAGGTCCGGCACACCGAAGGGGGCCAGATGGCAAGGCGCTTCCTGGCTCGGCTGCAGGCTTTTCTGCACCGGCTCATGCTGTCCCTGGGCCAGCCAGAGCCTCACTTTAGCTGCCAGCAGCACCCCCCGGTAATGCTGGGGGTCGACGTGCTGGTACTGCAGTTCGCGCTCGGCATCGGCAATACGGGCAAAGGCCGAAGCGTAGTCGCCGTGCAGCGCGTCCAGCTCGACCAGGCCCAGGCAGCCCCAGACCAACGCCGGATCGGAGCAAACCCGGGACTCCTCGATGCCCGCCAGAAGGGTGGCCTCGGCCTCTTGATAATGACCGCGCTGCAACAACAAGCTGCCCCACAGCAGTTGCGTACGGCCCCGCATCGGGCTCGGCTCCGTCCCCCAGGCCTGGGTGAGCTCGACATGCAGGCGGCGCAACAGACTCTCGGCCCTTAGCAACTCGCCACGCATTTCCAGCAGCTTGGCGTGCTCCAGAGTGAGCAGGCTTTCATAGGCCAGGCTGCCATGCTCACGAGCCAGCCTGATGGACTCGCGGTTGAGCTCCTGGGCCTGCTCGAACTGCCCCTTGAACAACGCGTGCTCGACCAGCATCAGGCGGCACAGCAGGCGTTGACTCCAGGCCCGTTCCGGCAGCTCGTCGATGGCCTCGCTCAGCAGCACCACGGCGGCCTCGATCTGCCCGGAGTGGAAGTGCAGCTTGCCCGTCAGCGCCTTGAGCTGGGCGATCAGCTCGTACTGGCGCCGGGCGTTGGGTTGCGGCAGGAAGCGCTCGAGCGCCTGGATATAGTGCTGAGTCTCCTCAAGGCGACCACTGAGTACCGTGGCCCAGGCATTGAGCAGGGTCAGGCGTAGCGTGCTGACCAGCATGTCCTCGGGGAGTTCGCTCTGCCACTCCAGCAATAGGGCAATGCCGCGCCCCTGCAGCAGACGGTCCTCGGTGTAACGCTCCATCAGGCTGGCTGCCACTTCCGGCTGCCCGGCCTGCAGGGCGAACTCTACGGCAGGTCTGACCTGCTCCTGGGCCAGGTAATGCTGGCAGGCCTTGCGAAATAGCGCCTTGGCCATGCTGGAGGGCAGTTGCTCGGCCAACAGGGGCGCCACCGCAGGGTGGATACGCAGCCATTGGGCATCCTGATCCACGGGCACCACGAACAGGGCACAGGTCTTGAGTTGCTCCAGTAAATTGGCGCCCTCCCCCGCGCCCAACAACTGCTCGCACAGTTGCGCCTCGAACTGCGGAAAGTGAGCCAGGGAAAACAACGCCAGCTGCCAGTCGCCGGGCAACTCGTCGAGCACTTCGCGCCGCAGGTAATCGAGCAACAGCGAGGCGTTGCCCTCGGCCTGTAGCGGCAGGCCTGGCCGGCTACCGATCAGGCGCAATCGGACGCCTGCACACCAGCCCAGCGAGCGCTGATGCAGCTCCAACAACTCCTGGCGCTGCAGCTCATAACCGGCCAGCCTCAACCAGTCGCCCAGCTCATCGACCGTGAAGGCCAACTCACGCCCGTCGAGCTCGAACAACTCGCCGCCGAGCAGCAAGCGGGTCAACTGCAGTTGCGGCCGACGTCGACTGGCAATCCACCAGCGCAGACAGGACGATGACTCCTGGATCAGCTCATTGAGTGCCAGATCCAAGGCTTCGTTGGGAAAGCGCGGATAATCATCCAGCACCAGCCACAGCGGCTGGTTAAACGAAACCAGGGTTTCCTGAACCTGAGCCGGCTCTTCGACCGACAGAGCCAACGCCCGGGCCAGCTTGACCAGCAGCGCTTCGGCGCTCAGCGGCTGCCCGCGCAGATCCACACGCACCACCCGAGTATCGGACGGACAACGCGCCAGGCACTCGTCAAGCAACGCACTCTTGCCGCTGCCCGCCGGCGCCCAGAGCAGGCGCAGCCGGCAATCGGCCTCGAGCAGGGCATCGCTCAGACGGGGACGTGGAAGGTTACGCAGGACTGCCATGTTGTGACTGCTCGACTCTTGTTTGTATGCCGTCATCCTTACAGAGCCTCCCATGACGAGCAAATGCTGTAGCCAAGAATTCGAGGTGAAACGCTTCATGGCGCTGTGTCAGCGACGGACTGCGCAGGCCCACGAAGCGACAAAAAAAAGCGGCCCGAAGGCCGCTCAAGACTTGGAGTAGCGCGTTTGGATCAGCGTACGCCGGCCTGACGCAGGGCCGCCGGGGTGTACTGCGAGGCGGTAGCCTTGGCACCGAACTCGTAGGCTTGCTTCTCTTCATTCTTCAGACCGAGCACCGAGTAGCGACCGGAAATCAGGTCGTACAGGCCTTCGGCGGTATAGCCAGGCACCTGCTTGTGGTAGTACTGCTGGGCATAGCCCTCACCCACACGCCACAGCTGACCACGACCGTCGTAGTGGTCGACCAGCGCCAGCTGCCAGGTGTCCTCGTCGAAGTACATGTGACGGGTGGCGTAGATGTGGCGCTCGCCCGGCTTGACCTTGGCTACCACTTCCCACACGCGGTGCAGCTCGTAGCGCACCAGGTTCTGGTCGATGTGGCCAGGCTTGAGGATGTCGCCGTACTTCAGGCTCGGCGAGTCGAGCTTGTAGTTGTTGTAGGGGATGTACATCTCCTTCTTGCCCACCAGCTGCCAGTCGTAGCGATCCGGCGCGCCGTTGAACATGTCGTAGTTGTCCGAGGTGGCCAGACCGTCGGCGGCAGTGGCCGGGCCGTCGTAGGCCACCTGCGGAGCACGGCGGACACGGCGCTGACCGGCGTTGTACAGCCAGGCCATGCGCGGCTCTTTCACCTGGTCGATGGTCTCGTGCACCAGCAGCACGTTACCGGCCAGACGCGACGGCGCGGTTACGCTCTGGATGAAGTAGAACAGGATGTTCTCGGCTTTCTTCGGATCGAGATCCGGCAACTCGCTCGGGTAGGACACCTCGTCATGGAACTGCACCATGCTGAAGGCGCCGTTGACCTGCGGCTGCACGCGGGTCATGTAACGCTTGACGTTACCGCCGCGGTAACGGGTGGTGTGGTTCCACACCACTTCCACGCCACTCTTGGGAATCGGGAAGGCGTAGTAACGGCTGTCACCGAAGTTCTTCAGACCGTTACCGCCATCGATGCTCTCGGTATTTTCCGCGCTGACCTTGATTGCGCTGTAGATGTTTTCCGGCAGCGCGGCAGTACGGTGAGTCGGATAGACCTGGATCTTGTAGGTGTCCGGGTAGCGCTTGAGCATGGCCAGCTGGCCGGCGGACAGCTTGTCCTTGTACTGCTCGGCATTGGCCGGAGTGATGGTCAGAATGGGCTGCTCGCTGGCGAACGGGTCGGCCAGAAAGCCCTTGGCATCCACCGCACCGGCGTTGGTCGGCAGGCCGCCGGTCCAGGCGGGGATGCTGCCGTCGGCATTGCCGGCCTTTTCGGCGCCCATCGGCGTCAGGCTGGTGCCGAGCTTGGCGGCTTCTTCCGGGGACACCTTGGCCATGGCCACACTGGTGGCCAGCAGGCTCAGAACCAGAGCACCGGCTTGGAACAGGGTATTTTTCGCTTTCATCTGCATAGTCATCCTAAAGTCCGCTCTGTACTTAGAAGCTCACGCCGAAGCTGAGCGCGACGAAATCGCGATCGGTCTGAGTGTTGTAATCGCCATCGAAGAAGTCGGTGTAGCTCAGGCTGGCGGTGTAGGTGTTCTGGTACTCGGCATCGACGCCGACACTGATGGCCTTGGAGCCTTCGTTGAACACCGGACCGTAGCCGTCGACGTCATGCGACCAGGCCACGTTGGGCTTGAGGTTGATCCCGGCGAACACGTTGCTGTATTCGAGGATGCCACGCGCACGGTAGCCCCAGGAGGTGTTGGTGTAGAAACCGTGGGTGCCGTACTCCTGGCGCGCCAGTGCGCTGGTGGGAGAGCCGTAGATCGAATCACGGCCGTAGCGAACCTCGTCGCGGCTTTCCAGGCCACCGATGCTGGTGATCGCGGCCTCGCCCACCAGGGTCAGGCGCGAGGCGCCCAGCACCTGGTCGAAGAAGTGAGTGAAGGTGGTCTGTGCCTGAGTCACTTCCTTGCGGTTGTAACCCTTGCTCACGACACCCGCCTGAGCCTGTGCACCCGCCAGGCCGCCAGCAGCAAAACCACCGGCAACGGTAGTCGCCAGTTTGGCGGTCATGTCGGTACCGTTGATGCTCAGCGGCATGTTCGGGCGATAGCTGACTTCACCGGTCCAGGCGGTGCCGGTAGGCAGGGTGGTAGCGAAGCTCAGGCCGTACAGGCGGATGTCTTCCGGGTATTCGAGGTAGTACTGACCACGCCCCAGCAGGATCGGCTGCGCCAGTGCCCCACCCGCCACGCCGAAGGCAGTGGCAATGTCGGCCGCGTTGGCGTTCTGGTACATCGCGTTGGGCGTACGGCTGTGGTAGTTCATGAAGTAGGCGCCGTATTCGGTGTCATCACCGAGCCAGCGCAGGGCCACGCCCCACTGACCGTCGTCGCGAGCATCGCGGTCACCACCACGCGGAACAATCAGCCCCTCTTCTTCGACCTGTACACCGAGCGAGGCCGCAACCGACTGGAACGGCAGCAGGTTGGCGACAGTTGCCGCATCGAGGATGTTGTAATTGCTGTCACAACCATCGGCGGCCACATCGCTGGAAGCGAAGAAAGTGCCGCAGTTGTCGATAACGGTCTGATCCCACTCCAGCTGGTAGAAGGCCTCAGCCGAAAGCTGGTCGGTGATCGACTGCGAGACATAGAACATGTTGACCGGGATCAGACCTTCCTTGACCTCTGCACCAGGACGGCGGAAGGCAGCGGCATCGATCGGGTTGATCGAGTTGATCGAGTTCTGGATGAAGGTGCTCTCGCCCCAGCTCACCACCTGCTTGCCGAGACGAACGGTGCCGGGCTGATCGGCGAGGTCGTAGTTGTGATAGACGAAGGCGTCGAGGATTTCCGCACCGGAGGACTGCGCGGCTTCCTTGCGGTTGTGGTCGTCGATGTCCTTGAACAGGCGGCTCTCGTCCTTCAGCTCGAAGTCGTACCAGTACTTGCCGCGCACAAATACGCCGGTGTCGCCGTATTTCAGCTCGAGGTCGTGGATGCCTTTGAAGATTTTCGAGAAGGTCTCGCCCTTCTTGAAGTTGAGGCGTCCGTCATCGCCGGTTTGGGTGAAGCCGGTGCCACCGTTGGCGGTACCAATCAGATCCTTGTCAGGGCTGGCAGTCGACCAGCTGGCACCAACGGACAGCGAGGAGTCCAGCTGCCCCTCGATATCGCCGATATTGAAGCTCACAGCGTGCACGTTGGCTGCGCCGCTCAGCGCCACCGCTGCGGCCAGTGCATGCAGGCGAAAGTGTGTGCGCCCTGTTGTTTTTGTAGTCATGAGGCTATCCCTTGTTGGGTGTGTCGGACAGCCGCAGAAACTAATTAAACATCTCCTAACAGGTAACGGATGAAAGAATGATCCGCTCAATCACTACTAAGAGTGACTCGCTCTGCACATGCCCCACAGCAAGGGGCTGCCCGCCAGAACGAGCACGGCAGCACGCTACCGCCACCTGATACAGCGGCTCATTCAATCCCGCAATACGGATGCCGCTGCAGTTACCCCGCCCGGGTAACACAGCACTTGAGTAGCGTGTTACCGAGCCTATTCCAACTCGGCTTTCAGCGCCTCATAGGCCGGCGCGGCATAGATGCCGACCTCCACCGCCAGTTCCAGCACCCGCGGCAAGTCGCTGGTGTACACCAACACGCACTGCAGCTCGTCATCCAGCGGCTCGCTGAAGTCGACCAGCACGTAGCCGCCCTTCTCCTTGTACAGCGCCGAGAGCTGCACCTGGATGCGGTTGAGCGCCTTGAGTGGCTCCACTTTCTGCAGCTGCTTGGGCTTGATGTTGAAGCTCACCTGCGGACCGAAGGAATCGATGATCTGCTGCAGCAACTGCTCGTAGCTGTCGGCCTGGAACAGCACGGTATCCGGCAGGCTGCCGACCACCACCCATTCGCCCAGGGGAATGGGGAAATCATCGTCGTAGTTGATGTCCGGGTTGGCGGCGAGAAAGGCCTGGGCGTCGGCATAGGCCTGGGAGGCTTCGTCGGCGATGCGGGCGATTTCCTCGTCGGTCATGCAACCGGAGCTGATCAGGGTGATAAGTTCGAGGAGCTGGGCTTTCATCGCTAGGTATCCTGGGCGCCATGGGGCGCCTAGGATAACTCACCGCCTTGCTGCGGCCGTAGGCTGGCGGCAGTGAAAAAGACCCGGGCTCGATGTACCTCGCCCGGCAGACTGACTACAGCGGCGCCATAGCCGGATGCAATCCGGCAGCGGCGTTGCCGGCATCCCGGCTTCCAGGACTAGGGTCGGCGCCCGGCCAGCTTGCGCTTAGCGCAGCTTTTCCATCATCTGGTAGTACCACATGCCGGCCGCCAGCATCGGGTTGCCGAACACGTCGCCCATCGGCACCTTGATGTGCTTGCAGGCGGCGAAGGTGTCGTAGTGGCCGAGGGTGCCGGTCAGGGCGTTGGCCATGATCTCGCCCATGATGTGAGTGGTGGCGATGCCGTGGCCGGAGTAGCCCTGGCAGTACCAGACGTTGTCCGACAGCTTGCCCAGCTGCGGGATGCGGTTCATCACGATGCCCATGGCACAGCTCCACTGGAAGTCGATCTTGACCCCCTTGAGCTGCGGGAAAGTGGCCTCGATGCACGGGCGCAGTTCGCCGGCGATATCGCGCGAATCACGTCCCGAATAGTTGGCGCCGCCGCCAAACAGCAGGCGACCGTCGGCGGTCATGCGGTAGTAGTCGAGCACGAAACGGCAGTCATACACCGCCAGGGTCTGCGGGTTGAGTTCCTTGGCCAGCTCGCCCAGCGGCTCGGTGGTGACGATGCCACCCATGGCCGGGAAGATCATGCCCTTGAGCTGCTTACGCGCCAGCTTGTGGTAGACGTCGCCGGCCAGCAGCACCTGCTTGGCGTCAATGCGGCCCTGGGCGGTGATCACCGCAGGCTTGGCGCCCTGGACGATATCCAGCACTTCGGAGTGTTCGAAGATCAGCGCGCCCAGGCTCTCGGCCGCCTTGGCCTCGCCGATGCACAGGTTGAGCGGGTGCAGATGCATGTTGCGGGTGTTCTTGATCGCGCCAAGATAAATATCCGTGGCCAGGTGGCTGCGCACGCCCTCGGCGTCGAGCAGGCTGACCTCGTCGCCCATGCCACGCTCGACGGCCTCGGCATGGGAGGCGCGCAGCTCGTCCATATGCGCCGGTTTCATCGCCGCATGCAGGTGGCCGTGCCTGAGGTCGCACTGGATGCCGTACTTCTGCACGCGGTTCTTGATGATCTCGTGGCCGCGCCAGCGCAGGTGCCAGATGAAGTCGTCGACCTCCTCGCCCAGGGTGTTGCGCATCTGCTTGCGCATGGCAGCATCGCCCGACAGGCTGCCGGTGACCTGGCCGCCGTTGCGCCCGGTGGCGCCCCAGCCGATCTTGTGGGTCTCGACGATGGCCACCTTGAGGCCGCGCTCGGCCAGCTCCACCGCAGTGGCAACGCCGGTGAAGCCGCCACCGATGATCGCGACATCGACGCTGACCTGACCCTGCAGGGTCGGGTAGTTGGTTTCCTCGTTGAGCGTGGCGCTGTAGTAGGACTTGGCGCGCTCGGCGGCGGCGATCACTGGCTGGGTGGCGGCATTCATGCAGGTGTTCCTTGTTGGAAGTCATGGGCACGGCAGCCCATGAAACCCCGGAAGATTCCGGGTGAAGGCCAGCACTGGCTGGCGAAATCGACGGCGCGGCCTGATCAGGCCTGGACAGCGCGGCTATCCGGTGGCCGGGCATGACGGCAATGCCACAGCGCCCAGAAGGCCAGCGGTTGTGCCGCGCCAAGGCCGGGGCTGAGCCGGACGCGAAGCGAATCGTGAAGGGAAGCACTCATGAGCACAGAGACTCGCACGCCCTCTAGCGCCAGTTAAATCGCATTTTTTACACGTTCAGTTGCAGCATTGCTAAACAATAGCGTTGATCGATGCACAGGCTGGTGGAGCAGTTGCCTGGATCAGGCCCTCTCTCAGTCGCGGCCAAGGCCCCTACTAGGGTCAGGTGCTGACTGGGGTAATCGCGGCTAAAGCCGCTCCCACAAAATCCCAGACATACTCGCGTGGGAGCGGCTTCAGCCGCGACGCTCTGGCACGACTCCTATTGACCCTGCGACGCTAATGGCGCGCAACCACACCCATGGGCAGTGCCTGCCTAACCGCAACCTGCGCCGCAAAGGCATCGCGGCCAAGGCCCCTCCTACGGCTGGGTGTTGCCCGGCTTTGTCGCCCAGGCGCGACGCAGTTTCTGCAGCGCCTCGCCGATCTCCGCCTCTGGTACGGCAGCAAAGCCCAGCACCAGGCCTGCCCGCTCATCCTCTGCGGTGACGCTGCCCGGCAACCAGTAGCTGCTTAGCGCATTCAACTCCACGCCTACCCTGGCGGCGCTGCTGATCAGCTCGCGCTCGCGGCCCAGACTCTCGACGCGCAGGCTCAGGTGCAGGCCGGCATCCACCGCCGGCAGCGGCGCACATCCCGGCACCGCGCTTGGCCAGCCGGCCAGCAGAGCATCACGGCGGTTGCGGGCCGCGCTGCGCATGCGGCGGATATGACGCTGGAAATGCCCGGCGGCAATGAACTCGGCCATCACCGCCTGGGTGCCGATTTCCGAATGACGCATGTCCACCGCACGGCGGCGGGCGAAGGCCTGGGCCAGATGCGGTGGCAGCACCAGATAGCCCAGGCGCAGGGCGGGAAAGGCGATCTTGCAGAAGGTGCCGACATACAGCACCCGCCCCTGGCGATCCAGCGCCGCCAAGGGTGCCAGGGGCGTGCCGTTGTAACGGTACTCGCCGTCGTAATCATCCTCGACGATCCAGGCCTCCTCGCGCTCGGCCCAGTCCAGCAGCTCCAGGCGCCGCGCCAGCGACAGGGTGACACCAGTGGGGTACTGGTGCGAAGGCGTGACATAGAGCAGCCGGCAACGCCCTGCCCGCTCCAGTTCGGCGGTATCCAGCCCGTCGCCATCCACGGCAACGCCCTGCAACTCGGCGCCGGCCACGGCGAAGGCATGCCCGGCAGCGCGATAGCCGGGATTCTCCACCGCCACCCGGTCGCCGGGCTGCACCAGCAGCTGCGCACACAGGCTGATGGCCTGCTGGGCACCGCAGGTAACCACGATCTGCGCCGGGTCGCAGTGCAGGCCACGGCTGTTGCGCAGGTAGGCGGCGATCAACTCGCGTAGCTGCAGATCACCCGCCGGGTCGCCATAGCCCAGGCGCGCCGGCGATGGCTTGCGCCAGAAGCGCGCCGACAGCCGCGCCCAGGTCTCGAAGGGAAACAGGTCGAAGGCCGGCACACCGACACGAAAGGCGCGCGGCGCACCTTCCAGGGGGGCGGCCAGATGGTGCTGCTGCAGCCGCTGCAAGGCCGCGCCATGTGCCGGGCGCTGGCTTGCCAGCGGGGGCGTCCGCGTTACCCCGGCCAGTTCCATCACATAGGTGCCATCGCCCACCCGGCCCTGCACATACCCCTCGGCATACAGTTGGTCGAGCGCCCTGCCCACTGTGTTGCGCGAAACGCCCAGCACCTTGGCCAGGTCGCGACTGGCCGGCAGGCGCGCACCACCCGCCAGACGCCCATCGAGAATGCGCTCGCGCAATTCCTGGTAAAGCTGGCGGGCCAGCCCCTGCTCAGGGTCGAGGCGGATACCGGACAGGTCGACCGGCAAGAGGGCTGGCAGGCTCATGAATTGGCTCCATCGAAGTCACGAAAAATGGATCTTCTTGCAGGCCAATATCCTGCCTAGCATGGCACCACCACGCCAGAGGACCACCGCATGTACCTGCCTTCCACCTTTTGCCAGAACGACCTCAACGAGCTGCACCGGCAGATCGCCGCTTGCCGCCTGGCCACCCTGGTCAGCCACGGCCCGAGCGGCCTGCAGGCCAGCCACCTGCCCCTGCTGCTGGTTGAGGAAGAAGGCGAGTTCGGCACGCTCTACGGCCACCTGGCCAGGGCCAACCCACACTGGCGCGAGCTGGCTCTGGGTACAGAAGTGCTGGTGATCTGCCAGGGCCCGGATGCCTATGTCAGCCCCGGCTGGTATCCGGCCAAGGCCGAGCACGGCAAGGTAGTGCCGACCTGGAACTACATCGCCGTTCACGCCTACGGCCAGGCGGAAATCTTCGATGATGAGCAGCGCCTGCTGAACCTGGTCAGCCGCCTCAGCGACCGCCACGAAGCCAGCCAGCCCAAACCCTGGTCAGTGGACGACGCGCCGCGCGAGTACCTCGACAGCATGCTGCGCGCCATCGTCGGCTTCGCCCTGCCGATCCGCCGCCTGGAAGGCAAGTGGAAGCTCGGCCAGAACCGCAGCGCCGCCGACCAGCAAGGCGTGCAGCAAGCCCTGCTCAACAGCAGCGACGCACGCGACCGCGAGCTGGCCGCCCGCATGCACATCTGATCGATCAAGGAAACCCGCATGAGCCCACTCGATATCCGCGCCGTCAAGGCAGACGACCACGCCGCCTGGCTGCCGCTCTGGCAGGGCTACCAGCGCTTCTACAAGACCGAGATCGCCAGCGAGACCAGTGCGCTGACCTGGCAACGGTTCCTCGACCCCACCGAGCCCATGCACGCTGCCCTGGCCTGGCAGAACGGTCGCGCCGTGGCCCTGGTGCACTGGATTTTCCACCGCTCCTGCTGGACCTGCGGCGACTACTGCTACCTGCAGGACCTGTATGTCGATGAGAACCTGCGCGGCAGCGGCATCGGCCGGCGGATGATCGAGCACGTCTACGCCCAGGCCCGTGCCGCCGGCGCTTCACGGGTGCACTGGCTGACCCGGGAAGACAACTACGTTGGCCGCCAGCTGTACGACCGCATCGCCGAGCGCTCCGGCTTCATCCAGTACCGCACGCTGCTCTGAGCGGGCACCTGCTCTGCGCCAGACCAACACGCTCGACTGGCAGCCTGTGGCTGCCCCACGGGGCGTTTCAAGCGCACACGGCACGACTGAGCAGCATGACGAAGCACTGCTAGGCTAAATTTCCAGGTAGTCCTTCAGAAACACACAACTGCGCCGAAAAAGCTGGAACACGCAGTCATTCCCCAATGGTGGCCCACATGCTCGGATTCAATTCACGTCTCAAGGAAGAGTTGGAATGCCTGCGCGAAGAGTTCGCGCGCACGCGCCAGATCAAAGAGTCACTGCTGGAAGAAATGCTGGTTCTGGACCTCGACGCCAAAGGGCATATCACGAACGTGAACGCCCTGTTCCTGGCCGAGATGGGTTACCGCCGCGAGGACCTGATCGGCCGCGACGTGCGCAGCCTGATCCCCGACTCCTTCAAGTGCGACCCCAACTTCAAGCCGCTGATGGACGCGCTGGAACAGGGCAGGCACATCAGTGGCGCGTTTCACCTCAACCGGGCCAATGGCGATGACGCCTGGCTGCGCACCATCTGGCAACCCTCGCACAACAGCCGCAAGGAGCTAATCGGCTTTACCGTGTGCTCCAAGGACCTGACCCGCACCATCGAAACCGCCAAGGAGCACCAGGGCATCATCAGCGCCCTGTTGCGCTCGACCGCGGTCATCGAATTCAACCTGGCCGGCGAGGTGATCACCGCCAACGAGCGCTTCCTCGACGGCATGGGCTACCGCCTGGAGCAGATCCAGGGCAAGCACCACCGTCTGTTCTGCGAACCCGAGGAGTACAACTCCCAGGCCTACCGCGACTTCTGGGCCAAGCTCAACCGTGGCGAATTCGTCGCCGGCCGTTTCAAGCGCCTCGACAGCCATGGTCGCGTGGTCTGGCTGGAGGCGTCCTACAACCCGGTACACGATGCCCACGACCAGCTGTACAAGATCGTCAAATTCGCCACGGTGATCACCGACCAGGTCAACCAGGAAGAAGCCGTCGCCGAGGCAGCGACCATCGCCTACAGCACTTCGCAGCAAACCGACGCCACGGCGCAAAAAGGCACGACGGTGGTCAGCCAGACCGTCGAAGTCATGCGCCAGATCACCGAGCAGGTGCAGGAAGCCGCCGCCGGCATCGAGGCACTGGACAAGCAGTCGCAGCTGATCAGCTCGATCATCAAGACCATCAGCGGCATTGCCGACCAGACCAACCTGCTCGCCCTCAACGCAGCCATCGAAGCAGCCCGCGCTGGCGAGCAAGGGCGCGGTTTCGCCGTGGTTGCCGATGAAGTGCGCAACCTGGCCGCGCGCACCAGCCAGGCGGCCAAGGAGATCGTCGACGTGGTGCAACAGAACCAGGCCCTGGCCCAGACTGCGGTGGAAAGCATGGCCAGCAGCCGCCAGCAGGCCGAGCAGGGCCTGAGCCTGGCCAACCAGGCCGGCGCGGTGATCGTCGAGATTCAGGATGGCGCCCAGCGTGTGGTCGACGCCGTGGGGCAGTTTGCCAACCAGTTGAAGGGCTGACACCGCACCCTGCTGGCGCTAGCGCTCGATACCCCGGCTATGCAGGAAGCGGCTGAACAACTCGGCCTGTGAGGCCACGCCCAGCTTGCGATACAGATGACGGCGATGGATTTTCACCGTCTCCGGGCTGATGCCCAGTTGCCGGGCAATCGCCTTGCCGGCGAAGCCGCGCAGGATCAACTGCGCCACCTGCTGCTCGCGCGGGCTCAGTGCTTCGCTGCCCTCCAGATCACCCAGCAGCTCCGGCGCGGCGCCCTGCTCCCGGGCCAGGTTGAGCGGGCCCAGGCCCTCGACGAGAAAAGCCGTCAGCAGCGGTTGCAGGCTTTCCAACTGGGCGCGCAGGCGACGCGGCCCCGGCCCCTCATAACAGCCCATCGACAGCACCAGCACGGCATCCGGCAGGTTGCAGCAGAGCATGAACTCGTCATGCAAGGCGATGCCCTTGTAGTAGTGGCGGTAGTAGTCGGACTGACGAAAGCCCTCGGGCATGATCTCGCTCAGCGACGCCAGGCCCTCGCGCGGCCCGCGGCTGGCATGGTGGTAGAGCGGATCGAGCAGGTACATGCCACCCAGATAAGGGTCGAGCACCTGGGTGCGGCGCGTCTCGGCCAGGTTGTCGAGCAGGCAGATCGGCGGACAGCCGGGGCGGAACAGGAACAGCGCGTAGGCGACACCGGGAAACAGGGCCCGCAAGGCGGGGTCGAGCACTTCGAGCAAACGCCCCTGGCGCACGGCGGCGACCAGGGGCGCAAGCGGGGACAGATCGGGTAGCGGACTCATCATGCGATGAGCATGTCAGCCCGCCTTGATCGCGTCCAGATGTGGCACCAGCGAGTCGATCAGGGCTTTCTGGTGCGGCTGCAGATCCTGACCGCCCCAGCGCTGCAGATCCTCCAGCACCGGATCACGCACCTCGGTACTGATGCCCGACAGGGTTTCCAGCACGGCCTGGGCGCAGAACGGCACATAGCCTTCCGAGTAACCCCCTTCGTGGGTCATCACCAGACGCCCGCCACACAGCCGGTCGGCCGCCGCCAGCAACTGGCCGGTCATCCAGGCATAGTCGGCGCTGCTCAACAGCATGGTGCCCAGCGGATCGAAGGCCGCAGCATCGAAACCACAGGCGACCACAATCAGCTCCGGCTGGAAGCGCTCCAGCGCCGGCAGCACCAGGCGCTCGAACACCTCGCGGTAGGCACCACCACCGCAGCCCGGCGGCAGCGGCACGTTGAGGTTGTAGCCCAGGCCCGCACCTTCGCCGCGATCGCTCGCATCGCCGGAATCCACCGGGTAGTTGTTGGCATGGTGCAGGGAAATAGTCAGCACCTCGCCGTTGTCGTAGAACGCCTGCTCGGTGCCGTTGCCATGGTGCACGTCCCAGTCGACCACCGCCACGCGACGCACCAGGCCTTCGGCCCGCGCCGTCTCGATCGCCACCGGGATGTTGCCGATCAGGCAGAAGCCGCGGCCACGATCACGCTCGGCGTGGTGGCTTGGCGGGCGGGTCAGCGCGTAGGCGTTGTCGGCCTCGCCCTTGAGCACCGCGCGCAGCGCATCGATGGCCAGGCCGGCCGAATGACAGGCGATCTGGTAGGCATCCTGGCGGAACGGCGCGCAGTCGCCACCATCGCCAAAGCCCTTGGCGCTCTCGGCCTCCAGCCAGTCGAGGTAGCGCGTGGTGTGAAAGCGCTCAAGGTCTTCGCGCCGCGCCGGCGTGCTGCGCGGTTGCTGCAACTGCTCCAGCAGGCCGCTGACATCCAGCAGGTTGCGGATGCGGCGCTTGGTTTCCGGGTGCTCGGCGGCCGGCAGCGGCTGGATGAAGCCACCCGGCTTGTCGAACGGGCCGCTGGGGCCCGGATCGTGCCAGAAGCAGATTTCCTTGCTGAAAAACGCAGTACGACGCATACCAACTCCTTAGGCGAGAACGACGAACAGAACGGTGCTCAGCGCGGCAGCGATCAGCACATAGGGCAATTGGGTCAGAGCATGCTCCAGCGGCGTGCAGCCACTGCCCTTGGCCGACAGCACGGTGGCATCGCCATAGAAGCAGGCATGGCTGCCGAAGGCACCGGCCGACACCACGGCACCGATGGTCAGCGGCAGGCTGGCATCCAGTGCGGCGGCCAGCGGCAGCACGATGGGGAACGCCACGGCGAAGGTGCCCCAGAACGAACCGGTGCTGAAGGTGATCAGGCTCAGGGTGATGAAGGCCACGGCCGGCAGCCAGTTGCCGGTCATCAGGGGTTTCAGCGAGTCGATCACATAGGGCGTCAGGCCGAGCTTGTCGTTGATGTCCTGCAGCACGAAGGAAGTCACCACGATACCCAGCGGCATCAGCATGCTCTGGAAGCCCTTCTGCACCGATTCGAAGATTTCGTGCAGGCTCGCCAGACGCTGTGCGGCGTACAGCAGGATGGTCAGCAGCAGCGCACAGACCGTGCCCTTGAAGGCATCGATCTCGAAGTACAGGGTGAAGCCGATCAGCGCCACCAGCGGCAGGAGGAAGTTGATCAATCGCGGGCGAGCCTGGGTGGACGGCTGATCCAGGCCGCCGTCCTCGATCACCGCCGTGCCGTCGAGGGTGCGCTGCTCGGCCTTGCGCATCGGGCCCAGCGGCGGGATCAGTCCGGCGCCGACCAGCGGCACCAGCAGCAGCGCGATCCAGGCATAGAACATATAAGGTACGGCCTGCAGGTACAGGCTCAGACCTTCACCCTGGGCAGCGACGCCGTTGCCTTCGAGCAGGCCGGCACTGTAGATGGCCCAGGTCGACATCGGCACCAGCACGCACATCGGCGCGGCGGTGGAATCCACCACGTAGGCCAGCATCGGCCGGGAGATCTTGAAGCGGTCGCACAGCTTGCGCATCGAGGCGCTGACCGCCAGGGCGTTGAGGTAATCGTCGATGAAGATCACCAGGCCCAGCGCCCAGGCGCTGAGCAGCGTGCCGCGCCGCCCCTTGACGCGGGAACCCAGCCATTCGCTGAACGCCTGGGTGGCGCCGGACAGGCCGAGCAGCGCAATCAGGCTGCCGAGGAAGCCGCAGACCAGAATGATCCAGCCGATGGTGGGGTTGCCCATGACCTTGAGGCCAGTGTCGGCGAAAGCGATCAGGAAGCCCGGGCCATCGAGCATCAGGTAACCGAACAGGCAACCGCCGACCAGGGCTTCCAGGGTGCGATGCAGGCTCAGCGCCAGAATCAATACCGCCAGCGTCGGCAACAGGCTGATCCAACCCAGATGAGGCGCCTCGCCGCGCTCCACCGGCCCCATCCAGAGGGCAAACACCACCGCCAGGGCCAGCAGGCCCCAACCGATGAGCGTGCGGGAATGTGTGGGCGGCGCCGATGCGCCCTGCTCTGCCAGCTCGGCCATGAGTCAGTACCTTTTACTTGTGATTATCGTTAGGCAACCGAGCCTACGGGCAAGCGTCAGACCGACCAATAACCCTTGAGGGTTAGCCAGCAGCGACCACACTGCTTTCTATCGTGTCGCCAGGCTGTTCAAGCGCACGACTCGCCGCTAGAATTGCGCACTTTTTGATCAGAGGCGCCCCCAGCGCCCGTTTGAGGTTAGCCGCCGATGTCCACCGCCACACCGAAAGTCGGATTCGTTTCCCTGGGTTGCCCGAAGGCGACCGTCGACTCCGAACGCATCCTCACCCAGCTGCGCATGGAAGGCTACGAGATCGTGCCGACCTACGAGGACGCCGACGTCGTGGTGGTCAACACCTGCGGTTTCATCGACAGCGCCAAGGCCGAGTCGCTGGACACCATCGGCGAAGCCATCGCCGAGAACGGCAAGGTGATCGTCACCGGCTGCATGGGCGTGTCCGAGAACGCCATCCGCGACGTACACCCGAGCGTACTGGCCGTCACCGGCCCACAACAGTACGAGCAAGTGGTCAACGCGGTACACGAAGTCATCCCGCCCAAGGCCGACCACAACCCCTATGTCGACCTGGTGCCGCCGCAGGGCATCAAACTCACCCCGCGCCACTACGCCTACCTGAAGATTTCCGAGGGCTGCAACCACAGCTGCGCCTTCTGCATCATCCCGTCGATGCGCGGCAAGCTGGTCAGCCGCCCGGTCGGCGACGTGCTGTCCGAGGCCCAGCGCCTGGTCAAGGCCGGCGTCAAGGAAATCCTGGTGATCAGCCAGGACACCAGCGCCTACGGTGTGGATCTGAAGTACAAGACCGACTTCTGGGAAGGCCAGCCGGTCAAGACGCGCATGAAGGAGCTGTGCGAAGCGCTCTCCAGCATGGGCGTGTGGGTGCGCCTGCACTACGTCTACCCGTACCCCAACGTGGATGACGTGATCCCGCTGATGGCCGCCGGCAAGCTGCTGCCGTACCTGGACATCCCCTTCCAGCACGCCAGCCCGAAAGTGCTCAAGGCCATGAAACGCCCGGCCTTCGAAGACAAGACCCTGGCCCGCATCAAGTCCTGGCGCGAGATCTGCCCGGAGCTGACCATCCGCTCCACCTTCATCGTCGGCTTCCCCGGCGAGACCGAGGAAGACTTCCAGTACCTGCTGGACTGGCTGACCGAAGCCCAGCTCGACCGCGTCGGCTGCTTCCAATACAGCCCAGTGGACGGCGCCCCGGCCAACGACCTGGGCCTGGAGCCGGTGCCGGACGACGTCAAGCAGGATCGCTGGGACCGCTTCATGGCCCACCAGCAGGCCATCAGCGCCGCGCGCCTACAGCGCAAGGTCGGCACCGAGATCGAAGTGCTGGTCGATGAAGTCGACCACGAAGGCGCCGTCGCCCGCTCCTGGGCCGATGCCCCGGAAATCGACGGCAGCGTGTTCATCGACTCCACCGCCGTACAGCCCGGCGACAAGGTGCGTGTACGCATCGTCGACGCCGACGAATACGACCTCTGGGCCGAGCTGGTCTAAGCGACACCTCTATAAAGAAGCCCCGCAATCGCGGGGCTTCTTGTTCAAGGGCTATCCCTGCCGCAGCTCTAGTGGGAGCGGCTTCAGCCGCGATGCCTCTGCTCCATCCGTAGGAGGGGCCTTGGCCGCGACAGCAATGTCCGGGGCACAACCAACCTCAAAAAATCCCCGCTACCAGTCGCGGCCAAGGCCCCTCCTACCCCAGCGAGCATGCACCGCCTGCTGCTGTGGGAACGGCTGGACGGCACTCCGCTTCAGCCACAATGCCCTGCACCCCCCCAGCTCACACCCGATCCAACGGACTCAACACCCCCATGCCGCCACGATTGAGCACATGGGTGTAGATCTGCGTCGTCTTCACGTCCGCATGCCCCAGGAGCTCCTGCACGGTGCGAATATCCTGCCCACTCTCCAACAGATGCGTGGCGAAGGAATGACGCAACGTATGCGGCGTCGCCGGCTTGTGCAGACCGACCCGCCTTACCGCGTTGCGGATGGCACGCTGGATGGTCTTCTCATGCAGATGATGGCGAAAGATGCCACCCGAACGTGGATCCGCCGAACGGTTGATCGACGGAAACACAAACTGCCAAGCCCACTCCGCCGCAGCATTCGGATACTTGCGTGCCAATGCATGAGGCAGATTCGCCCGACCAAAGCCCTCCTGCAAATCCTGCTGATGCAGCGCCCGCACCCGCTCCAGATGTAACTGCAAAGGCGCCGCCAACTTGCGCGGCAACATGGTGACCCGGTCTTTCTGCCCTTTACCGTCACGAACCAGAATCTCGCCCCGGGCAAACTCCACATCCTTGACCCGCAAACGCAGCACCTCCATCCAGCGCATGCCCGAGCCATACAACAGACTGCCCACCAGCCAAAGCGTGCCATCCAGTTGCGCCAGCACACTCGCCACCTCCTCCCGCGTCAGCACCACCGGCAAACGCTGCGGCCGCCGCGCCCTAATCACCCCGTCCATCCAGGGCAACTCGATCTGCAGCACCTGCTTATAAAGGAAGAGAATCGCCGACAGCGCCTGATTCTGTGTGGATGCCGCCACATCCCGCCGCACCGCCAGATGACTCAAAAAAGCCTCAACTTCCACAGCCCCCATCTCCTGCGGATGACGGTACTTATGAAAGCGAATGAAGCGCTTCACCCACTCCAGATAGACAGTTTCGGTACGAATCGAATAGTGTCGAAGGCGAATTTGCTCGCGCACCTGCTCGAGCAGCTTGGGCTTGTCATCCATGTCGCTGTTGCTCCCTGATAGAAGTCGCATCTCCTGATGCGATTTTCAGGCTAGACAAGGACTTGCCGGACGACAAGGAGCGTTATCCGACACAACCGGCGCAAAGCATTACGCCACATGTGTCGTCTACTTATAGTTAGGCATAGGAGCATCCATGACATCGCTAGTTGATCAAATTCTAGAGTGGCCAGTAATAATACAAGGCGCCCTTGGATCTGGAGTTTTTTGGTTAATCCTATTACTTGGAGATAAGCTAATAAAGTTTTCAAGTAAACACACACTTGCATTTTCAAAAAAACAAAGAATAGAGCTTTTGGGGTCTGAAATTCTTCGTTATAAAGGACTATTGGCACCCGGCATGGAGGCTGCGACCTTATCAACTGTCGGGCTAATATATGAGGCGGTTAAGTACATTTCCTGGGCACTTTCAGCAATAACTCTTGGCTTACTACTATCCGAAATTCTCGGAGTATTCAGCACCATAGGATATCTAGTTGCCATTTATTATTTATTTTTAGCAGCACACGCCGTCAGAGATATTAAAAGCAGCGATCCAGAAATAATGAAATCCCACCTTGCTGCACTAGAAGCAAAACGAGATTCACTTAAGCAGTCAGCCTAACAACTGGCTCAAATCGCTCGCTCCGCTCACTGGGACGGGCTAAAGCCCGCCCCTTAGCCAAACGTTAGGCAAATCAATAAACCAGGAGAAAGGCATGGACTACGAAATATTGATTTCAATTCTTGCAGCGCTTTCTGGAATAACCAGCCTGATCATCGGCTTCAAAAAGACCAAGTCAGAATCTGAGGCCAACGAGTACAAAGTACTATTATCCGAGCTTGAGAAAAATGAAGAGCAGCTCAAGGAAGCATTATCAGAGGAAGAATTTGAAAAAATCATAGCCACAATCAACAAAATAGATACCAAAAACCTCAACGAAGTAGCACACAACAAGCAAAGTGGAAGCGCGACAAAAAACTTTCTTGTATACATAGTTCCCGGCATCTTAGCTCTGGGCCTAGCCGGCCTATACATATATTTGCGCTTTTCACATGCCGGCAACCCTGACTATGTGCTTCCAGAGGACTTAAGCACGCTAATGACTATAATTGTCGGCTATTTGTTCGGAGCCAGTGCAGCTAGCGTATGAAGTCGTATTGCCTAACAATGCGCTCAACTGTCGCCCACTTCGTTCGCTGGACGTCCAAAAGCTGCGCTTTTGGCCGCCCGTTAGCTTAATCGTTAGGTGCTAGGTGTAAATTTGAAAGCAATACACTTTGTATTTTTCTTAATTTCAGCAGCAGCCTTTGCCACTGAAGAAAATGATGATCCATGCAATGCTCAAGGCGGAGGCGTTACCGCAGGATACATGTGCGTAGCACAAAAAAACAAACTCGCCGACGAGCAATTGAATGCAGAATACAAAAAAGCCATCAAAAGAACTGAAGAAGAAGAAACTGCATTACGCCAGAACTGGCCACACACCGAACTGGTTAGCTTATTTCGTTCTTCTCAAAGAGCGTGGCTTAAATTCAGAGATGCCGAGTGTGAGTTCATAGGAATATCGTCCACCCCATCTCCTTGGCAAGGCGTCCAAGTAGAAGAGTGTAAATTAAGAATGACTATTGAGCGAACAGAGTACTTTAAGAGTGTTCACTCAGGCTAACGCACCTAACAAAAGGTTCAAACCGTTCGCTTCGCTCACTGGGACGGGCTAAAGCCCGCCCCTTAACCAAACGTTAGAGCTCACATCAGCATGCTGCCTACCCCAGATCCAGATTACGAAGACCCTAAAGAGGTATATGCATTTTTTGGCCTCGCTATGTACTGTGCAAATCTTTTCGAGGCCAGCCTGATAAATCTTACTGCAGCGATACATATTGATGAGGCGGAGGTAAAAACCCGAGAGGAATTTGATGACACCTTCATCCGAATGGAGTCAAAAACCCTTGGGCAACTATTAAAATCTGCGCGCTCCAAAGCATCAATACCAGAGTTCGTGGATCCCCTACTAACGTCAGCCCTAGAAAAAAGAAACCATCTTGCACACAACTTTTTTCGAGAAAACGCAGAGAAAATACTTCACCCTCAAGGCAGATGCCTAATCATTGACGAGCTGCATTCAATGATCGAGCTATTCAAAGAAACAGATAAACTAATAACCCCCATATACCTTTCGCTTTGGGAAAAGCATGGGGTAACGGAAGAGTTTATAGAATCCGCCATAGCTCAGGCGCACCTCGACAATATAGTCAAGTATGGCGAGCTCTAACAATGCGCTCAACTATCGCTCACTTCGTTCGCTGGACGTCCAAAAGCTATGCTTTTGGCCGCCCGTTAGCTTAATCGTTAGCCACCTTGAGAAACATTAATGGAAACAAAAGATAAAGAAGTGACCTGGAAACCATTTGTAGCGCTCCTATTGGTGGTATTGGGACTGTGGATACTTTCAGGGGCACTGCTATATCCATTACCTGAAAGAGGGACTTTTGGTGACATGTTTGGCGCTGTAAATGCGCTTTTCTCCGGCTTAGCATTTGCCACACTTATTTATACCATTCACTTGCAACGCCACGAGCTAAAGCTCCAAAGGGAGGAGCTAATAGAAACAAGAAAAGAACTGAACGGCCAAAAACTTCAGCTTGCCGCGCAAAACGAACTAATGAAATCAGAGAATTTTGAGAGTTCATTTTTTCGAGTACTTGAAATACTGGCAGACATAACAAAAAACATTGACATACATCGCCCCAATAAAGACCCTCTCTTGGGCAGAGACTGCTTTAGCTTTTTCTACAGAGCACTCTCAGGCCAATACGCAGACCAGCGAATCAGCACTATCACCAGCGAATCTGACGCACTACAGAATGCGTATATAGCATTTTATCAACGACACCAAAGTGATATTGGCCACTACTTTCGAACCCTTTACAATCTCGTGAAGCTTGTCGATCGCAGCGATGTTAAAGATAAAAGATTTTACACAAACCTAATTAGAGCACAGCTATCGAGCCATGAACTCTTGCTTCTTTTCTATAACTGCCTAACCGAAATGGGGCAGGAGAAATTTAAACCGCTAGTAGAAAAATACTCCCTCTTAAAAACCGTCCCACTTGAGCATTTATTAAATCCCGAGCATAAATTTTTATACTCAGACTCTGCTTACAAGAGCGGCTAACAACTGGTTCAAATCACTCGCTTCGCTCGTTGGGACCGGCTGAAGCCGGCCCCTTAACCAAACGTTAGATGCATTGCCCCACCGCACGTCGCGCCCGCTTGCCCTCATGAATACCATGTAATACATTGCATTCAACAGTATGGAGGGCATTCCTATGAGCGTCACAACCGTCCGGCTTCAGCCAGAACTCGAAGAAAATCTTGGAGCTATGGCAGAGAAGCTTCACAGAAGCAAAAGTTGGCTTATTAATCAAGCACTTAGAGAATTCTTTGAGCGTCAGGAGCTAGAACAGACCCGCTGGCAAGAAACACTGCAAGCTATGGAGTCTGTGGCGCAAGGCCGAGTCGTTTCCGGCGAAGCTGTAAGTGCCTGGCTTCAAAGCTGGGGCAGCTCCAATGAACTGCCACCACCGAAGGCGGGCCAATGAAGTTGGTCTACTCAGAAGAATCCGTGGCAGATTTGGTTCGTCTCCGAGCATTCATTGCTGAAAAAGATCCCCTTGCTGCTGCACGTGTAGCAACAGAACTCATTGCACGCATCGAAAATCTTCGCCTATTCCCAACAATGGGCCGCGCAGTTGAATTAGCACCAGACCCCAAAGCTATTCGTGACGCAGTTTTCGGTAAATACGTAATTCGGTATGCCACCCATACCGAAACTATCGTGATTCTTCGCATATGGCACCACTATGAAGACCGCATGCAAAGCATCTAACTACTGGTCAAGTCGCTCGCTTCGCTCACTCGGCCCCGGCTAAAGCCGGCCCCTTCGCTTAACCCTCAGAGACAATAAATCATGGAGTTCGTAAGACTCCACGGCGTCTCAAAACAACCCCATCTGTTTATCCACCAAGTCCCTGAAATCATCTCCCACGAACGGCAATATCGCGTCGGCGATAGGTTGCAACTGGCGCGTCAGGTAGTGCTCGTAGTCGATGCGGGCGGTGCGGCTTTCCAGGGGTTCCGGGCCGGCGGTGGTGATCAGGTAGCTGATCCAGCTGCCCCGTGAATACTGCTGCGGGCGACCCAGGCGCTGGTTGTGTTCGTCGGCCAGGCGCGCGGCGCGCACATGGGGCGGTACGTTGCGCTCGTATTCGTCGAGGCGGCGGCGCAGGCGCTTGCGGTAGACGAGCAGCTCATCCAGTTCGCCGGCCAGGGTGCGGCGCACATAGTCACGCACGTAGTCCTGATAGGGGCGCCGCTCGAAGATGCGTCGATACAGCTCCTGCTGGAACTGCTGGGCCAGCGGCGACCAGTCGGTGCGCACGGTTTCCAGGCCCTTGAAGACCATGTCGTGGCTGCCGTCGGCACGCCGTACCAGGCCGGCGTAGCGCTTCTTGCTACCCTCCTCCGCGCCGCGGATGGTGGGCATGAGGAAGCGGCTGTAGTGGGTTTCGTACTGCAGTTCCAGGGCGCTGGTCAGGCCGTATTCGCTGTGCAGATGTTCGCGCCACCAGTGGTTGACCTGCTGCACCAGCGCCTTGCCGATGCGTGTCGCATCCTCTTCGCCATGTGCCTGGTTGAGCCAGACGAAGGTGGAGTCGGTGTCGCCGTAGATCACCTGGTAGCCCTGGGCTTCGATCAGCTCGCGGGTGCGGCGCATGATGGCGTGGCCGCGCAGGGTGATGGACGAAGCCAGGCGGGTGTCGAAGAAGCGGCAGCCACTGGAGCCGAGCACACCGTAGAAGGCGTTCATGATGATTTTCAGCGCCTGCGACAGCGCGGCGTTGCCCTCGCGCTTGGCTGCCTCGCGGCCCTGCCACACACGCTCGACGATGGCCGGCAGGCAGTGCTGGCTGCGTGAGAAGCGGGCGCCGCGAAAGCCCTCTACCGAGTGTTGGTCATCCGGGTGGGCCAGGCCTTCGATCAGCCCTACCGGGTCGATCAGGAAGCTGCGGATGATCGAGGGGTACAGGCTCTTGTAGTCCAGCACCAGCACCGACTCGTACAGGCCCGGCCGCGAGTTCATGACGAAGCCGCCTGGGCTGGCCTGGGGCATCTTTTCGCCCAGGTTGGGCGCGACGTAGCCCATGCGGTGCATCGGTGGCAGGTACAGGTGGGTGAAGGCCGCCACTGAGCCGCCGCTGCGGTCGGCGGCCAGGCCGGTAGTGGCCGAGCGCTCCAGCAGGAAGTCGATCAGCTTGGTGTGCGCGAAGATGCGCGTGACCAGTTCACAGTCCCTGAGGTTGTAGCGCGCCAGTGCGGGCTTGTCCTCGGCGAACATGCGGTTGATTTCGTCCATGCGCTCATAGGGCGTGTCGATCGCCTTGCCCTCGCCGAGCAGCGTCTGCGCCACGCTCTCCAGGCTGAACGAGGGGAAGTTCCAGGTGGCCGAGCGCAGCGCCTCGATGCCGTCGATGATCAGCCGGCCGGCCGCCGAGGCGAAGTAGTGCTTCTGGTTGACGTGCTCGCGCCATTCCATCTCGTCGCCGCCCCGGCCCAGGCGCAGCGGCACCTGCAGCTGGCGGGCATGCTCGTGCAGCACGCGCAGGTCGAACTGCACCAGGTTCCAGCCGATGATGGCATCCGGGTCGTGCTCGGCCAGCCAGGTATTCAAGCGCTGCAGCAGCTCGGCGCGGCTGGCGCAGTATTCGAGGTCGAAATCCACCTCGGCCGGCACGCCGGGGGCTGAGCCGAGCATATACACCTGGCGCTGCCCGCAGCCTTCGATGGCGATGGAGTACAAGTCGCCACGCTCGCTGGTTTCGATATCCAGGGAGGCCAGGCGCAGCGTGGGGCGATAGTCCGGGTCGGGCTTGAGCCGTGCATCGAGCAGCACACCCTCCCCGTCGGGGCTGCCGGCGAACTGCACGGGCGCGGTGATGAATCGCTCCATCAGGTAACGCTCGGGCGGGCGGATATCGGCCTCGTAGACGTCCACGCCATGACGACGCAGGTGCTTGTCCAGTTTGATCAGCTGGCGGTGCGAGCGGCAGTACAGCCCCAGCACCGGGCGCCGGCGAAAATCCTGCAGCCCCAGCGGGCGTAATTCCACACCGCGCTCGCCCTGCAGCAAGGTCTCGGCCCGTTCGCGCTGCGAGGCGGGGATGAAGGCGACGGAGGTTTGCAGCGGCAGGCGTACGCGTTGCGGGCCGCTGTCGCTGGCCAGCCAGAACTCCACCTCGGTACCGGCGGCGGTATCGCGCCAATGGCGGGTCAGAACGAAGCCCCGTTGTAGAGTCACCACAGCATCCAATCGCGAAAACAGCCGGCGATTCTAGCGAGTGCGGCGCAGCGCGGCAGCCGGTTCATCCTGCAGCGCTGCCAGCACCCGCTCGGCGTTGGCGCTGCAGGCCATGCCCTCCGGCTTGCTCTCGACGCCGTCGATGATGGCCAGCAGGTGTGCCTTGCTCTGTGCCAGGCGTTGCTGCATGGCCTCGATCTCCGCGACCTTGCGCCGCAGGCTAGCCAGCAGCTCATCGTGGCGCCAGCTCTGCGCCTCAGGGTCCGGCAGCAGGTTGCGGATCTCCTCCAGGCTGAAGCCGGCCTGCTGCGAGCAGATGATGATGCCCAGGGTTTGCAGGGTCTGCTCCGTGTACGCGCGATAGCCATTGGCCTGGCGCTGGGCGGAAATCAGGCCGCTGGCCTCGTAGAAGCGGATGCGCGAGGCCGCCAGGCCGGAACGCTTGGCCAGTTCACCGATTTTCATGATGGGTTCCTCTGCGGGGGCGCCTGTCTTTGGTAGGTCTAGGGTTGGGTAGGTTAAGGCGCGAAGTGCCGAAGCCCAACATCGGAGCTGTCTGAGCGTTCATGTGTTGGGCTTCGCTGCGCTCAACCCAACCTACGTGCTCTGTGGGAGCGGCTTTAGCCGCGATCAGGGGGCATTTTGCAGGGCCTCATCGCGGCTAGAGCCGCTCCCACAAGGCAAAAATATCGAATGAAACCCTATTGACCTTAAAGTTTACTTCAACATTAGGCTTTGCCCACCTTCTACCGGGAGAACCGCCTCATGTCACCCTTCCAGCCCCTGCAACTGCCCAACGGCGCCACCCTTCCCAACCGCATCGGCAAAGCCTCGATGGAGGAAAACCTGGCCGATGCCACGCAAGGTCCCTCGACCGAACTGCTGCGTCTGTACCAGGCGTGGGCCGACGGCGGCGCCGGGCTGCTGCTGAGCGGCAACGTGATGATCGACCGCCGCGCGATGACCGGCCCCGGCGGCGTGGTGCTGGAAGATGACCGGCAGCTGGACAAATTCCGCGAGTGGGCGCGTATCGGTCGTGCCCAGGGCGCGCAGTTCTGGCTGCAGATCAACCATCCCGGCCGGCAGATGCAGGCCAACCTTGGCCAACCCACCGTCGCGCCCTCGGCGGTGGCGCTGGACATGGGCGGGCTGTCCAAGCTGTTCCCCGTGCCCAAGGCGCTGACCGACGAAGAGATCGGTGCGCTGATCCAGCGTTTCGCCCGCACCGCCGAGCTGGCCGAGCAGGCCGGCTTCACCGGTGTGCAGATTCACGCGGCGCACGGCTACCTGCTCAGCCAGTTCCTCTCGCCGCTGACCAACAAGCGCACAGACAGCTGGGGTGGCCCGCTGGAAAACCGCGCGCGCTTCCTGCTGGAAGTGGTCAAGGCCGTGCGCGCTCGCGTCTCATCGGGCTTTTGCGTGGCGGTCAAGCTGAACTCGGCAGACTTCCAGCGCGGCGGCTTCGACGCTGCCGATGCCAAGCGTGTGGTCGAACTGCTCAATGCGCTGCCGGTGGATCTGGTCGAACTCTCCGGTGGCAGCTACGAGGCACCGGCCATGCAAGGCGATGCGCGCGACGGCCGCACCCTGGCCCGCGAGGCCTACTTCCTGGAGTTCGCCGGGGAAATCGCCGCCGTGGCCAGGATGCCACTGATGGTCACCGGCGGTATTCGCCGCCTGCCGGTGGTCGAACAGGTGCTGGACAGCGGCGTGGCCGTGGCCGGCATCGCCACCGCCCTGGCCATCGAGCCGGGCCTGCCCAAGCGCTGGCAGGCCGGCGAGCAGCAACTGAGCGCCGAGCTGCCGCCGATTCGCTGGAAGAACAAGACCCTGGCCGCGCTGGCCTACATGGCCACGGTGAAGTTCCAGATGCGCCGCCTGAGCCACGGCAAGGCCAGCAAACCGAACGTTTCGCCGCTGCGCGCCTTCCTCACCGAGCAGGTCAAGACAGCGCGGCGCACGCGCCTGTACAAACGCCTGATGGCCAGCGCTTAAGCCGCCAGGTGCCCGGTCTTGCACCAGAGCAGGCACCCCTCAGAACTGAACGGGGTGTGCGTGAAACCCGGCGGGCAGCGCAGCCAGCTGCCCGCCGGATAGGTGCCCCGCTCGTCCTGCAGGCCGCCTTGCAAGACCAGATATTCCGCGCCGCCGGGGTAATGTCGCGGCGCCCCCGTCGTGCCGGCCGGGCAGCGTTGTAAAAGCACCTGCTCGGTAGCGAAGCGGTGCAGCACCAGCTCGTCCAGGCCAGGCGCTGCGCCAGGCTGCCAGGCGGCGTGATGGTGATTGACCACCACCTCGGCCGTGTCCTCCACGGCGAACTGCATCAGCTTGACGAAAATGGTGCAGCCCTCGCGGCTAAACGGCGTGTGCCGGCTGCCGATGGGATTGCGCACATAGGTGCCGGCCGGGTAGTCGCCGCGCTCGTCGGAGAACACCCCGTCCAGCACCAGAAACTCCTCGCCGCCCGGGTGGGCATGGGCGCTGAACTGCGAGCCCGGCGCGTAGCGCACGATGGACGTGGCCCGCGCCAGCTCTTCACCGATGCGGTCGAGCATCTGCCGCTCCACCCCGGGCAGCGGCGAGGCCACCCAGGGCGCATCGCCCGGGCGGATCACCACCGGCAGGCTGAAGTCGGCATTGAGGCGCATGCCGGGCTTACCAGCTACCGACGTTGGGCATGGAGGCCCACGGCTCGGCCGGTGCCAGCGGCTCGCCCTTCTGCAGCAGCTCGATGGAGATCTGATCCGGCGAACGCACGAACGCCATGTGGCCATCGCGCGGCGGGCGGTTGATGGTCACGCCGTGCTCCTGCAGACGCTGGCAGGCGGCGTAGATGTCGTCCACCAGATAGGCCAGGTGGCCGAAGTTGCGCGCACCGCCGTAGTCCTCGGTGTCCCAGTTGTAGGTCAGCTCGACCTGGGCGTCGTGATCGCCCGGGGCGGCCAGGTAGACCAGGGTGAAACGACCCTGGGGATACTCGCGCTGCTTGACCACTTCCAGGCCAAGAGCATCGCGGTAGAAGCGCAGGGAGGCGTCCAGATCACGGACGCGGACCATGGTATGCAGGTATTTCATCGATCAGTTCCGCTCGAGTAGGGCCAGCAGAGCTTCGGCGCTGGCATCCGAAGAGGCAGGATTCTGCCCGGTGACCAGCAGCCCGTCGACCTCGACGTGGCTGCTCCAGTCCTCACCACGGCCATACACCCCGCCGTGGCCCTTGAGCATGTCTTCGACCAGGAAGGGCACCACATCGCTGAGCTGCACCGCGTCTTCCTCGCTGTTGCTGAAACCGGTGACACGCTTGCCGCGCACCAGCGGCGTGCCGTCGGCGGCCCTGACGTGGCGCAGCACGCCCGGCGCATGGCACACGGCGCCGACCGGCTTGCCGAGGGCGATGAAGCGCTCGATCAGGGCGATGGAGGTGACGTCTTCGGCCAGGTCCCACAGCGGGCCGTGGCCACCGGGGTAGAACAGCGCATCGAAGTCTTCGGCGCGCACCTGGGCCAGCGGCAGCGTGCCGGCCAGTGCCTGCTGCGCCTCGGCATCGCCGGCAAAGCGCCGGGTGGCAGCGGTCTGCGCGTCCGGGGCATCGCTCTTCGGGTCGATCGGCGGCTGGCCGCCCTTGGGCGAAGCCAGGGTGAGCTGCGCCCCGGCGTCCTTGAACACGTAATAGGGCGAGGCGAACTCTTCCAGCCAGAAGCCGGTCTTGTGGCCGGTGTTGCCGAGTTGGTCGTGGGACGTAAGGACCAGCAGAATCTTCATGAACAACTCCTCGGGACAGCGCCCGCTGCGATTGCGATGGTTCAGAGGCTAGGACCTCAGCCTCGGCTCGAACATTCGAAAACTTTTATTTCTGGCATTCGGAAAGTGGATGGCACGTAGAAACGGCCCGGCTTAACGGCTGGCTCAACGCGCCTCCAGCTGCTCGATCAGGGCTTCGGCCAGGGCCTTGTCGGAGAACGGGTTCTGCCCGGTGATCAGCTCGCGGTCGACCACCACGTGCGGCTGCCAGGCCTGGGCGTATTGCATGTCGCCACCGGCGGCAGCCATGGCAGGTGCCGGGTAGTAGCGGATGCGCGCGCCCTCCAGCGAGCCCTCGAACACGGCTTCCTCCGGGTCGGAGAAAATGGTCATGCGGTAGCCCTGGTAGGTCCAGTCGGCAGCCGCCGGCTTTTCGCCGCGCACCAGCGCCGCCTCGTAGCCCTGCGGGTCGGCCTGCGCCGCCAGCAACGCGATGGGACCATGGCAGATGGCGGCGGTGGGCTTGCCGGCCTGGTGGAAGTGGCGCAGCAACGCCCCGACCTGCGGGTTGTTGGCCAGGTCGATCAGCGGCGCGTGGCCCCCGGGGATGAACAGCCCCTCGTACTGGCTCAGGTCGCCCGCCAGCACCTCGCCCAGCGACAGTGTGTCGCCAATGCCCGGCAACCCGGCCACCAGCTGCTGGATGCGCTGCATCTCGGTCGCATCGCCGCCGAAGTACTGCGGGTCGACCGATCGTTCGTCCACGCTCGGTGCGTTGCCCTTGGGCGTCACCAGCACCAGCTCGTAACCGGCCTTGAGCAGGCGGTCGGCCGGCACGCCGAACTCGTTGAGGTAGTAGCCGGTGGCGTAACGCTGGCCATCCTTGAGCGCCAGCTGGTTCTCGCTGGACAGCAGCACCAGCACCTGGCCCTTGGGCTCGGCGGCGAAAGTGGGCGTGGCAATGAGGCTGGCCAGCACGGCCAGGGCAAGCGGTTGAAAGGTCTTCATGGGTGCCTCCAGAGAATGCGCAGAACGGTGATCCGTTCGAATGAGGCGAATCTTAGGCGGACGGTTATGATTCGATAATTCGAAAGCTCTTATTCCTGGTATCCAAAAATTGAATATCGCTAACAAGGATCTCAACCTGCTGCTGGTCTTCCATGTGCTCTACCAGGAGCGCAATGCCACCCAGGCTGCGCAGCGCATGGCGCTCAGCCAGCCGGCGCTGAGCCACAAACTGAACAAGCTGCGCCATGCCTTCGGCGATCCGCTGTTCGTGCGTGCGCCGCGAGGCCTCACGCCGACGCCACGGGCGCACCAGCTGGCGCCGCAGGTGCAGCGTCTGGTGGCGGAGCTGGAAGCCTTCTACGACCAGTGCGACGGCCGCGACTTTCTCCAGCGCGCCGAGCGTATCCACCTCTACACCACCGACTATATGGAGCAGACCCTGCTGCCGCACCTGCTACCGCGCCTGCGCGCGCAGGCGCCGAACCTGATTCTGATCACCCACAACACCCGCGGCCTGCTGCCCCGCGAAGAGCTGGAGAAAGGCACCTGCGACCTGGCCATCGCCGGCTTCTACGACAACCTGCCGGACACCTTTCACCAGCAGCGCCTGCTGTCCGAAGACTTCGTGGTGCTGGCGGATGCCGGCAATCCATACCTGGCGCAGGCGTTCGACCTGGACGCCTTTCTCGCCTGCGAACACCTGCTGACGACCCTGACCGGCGACCTCAACGGCCTGGTCGACCGTGCCCTGGAGCGCCTGGGCCACCGGCGCCGGGTGGCTGCCGGGCTGTCCAGCTTCATCGCCCCGACCCGCCTGATCCGCGACACGCAGATGCTGCTGACCTGCCTGCGCTCGGTGGCCGAAGAGGCGGCGGCGCGCGACACGCAGCTGCGCCTGCTGCCGCTGCCGGCGGCGCTCGAGCTGCCCCGCGTGGACGTCATGCAGATCTGGCACGAACGCACCGATGCCGACCCGCTGCGCCGCTGGCTGCGCCAGCAGATTCAGCAGGTGGCCGGCACCCTCAGGCCTTGAGGCCGTCGAGCACCTGGCGGCTGCGCTCGAACCAGCCAAGCAGGTAATCCGCCAGCGCCTGGGTGCGCCGTGGCAGGCTGCCCTGCCAGGGATGCACGAGAAACACCGGCGTGCTGCGGGTCTGGTAATCGCTGAGCAGCCAGCGCAGGCGGCCGTCGCGCAGCTCCTCCTGCACCATGTAGGACGGCAGACGGGCGATGCCGGCGCCATTCAGCGCCGCCTTCTTCAGCAGGCTGTAATGGTTGCTGGCCAGTTGACCGGCTACCGGCACCCGCTCCAGCTGGTGCTGACGGTGATACAGCCACTCGGCGAAGCCGCTGTAGTGGGTATTGAGCAGGCACTCGTGCCCGGCCAGCTGTGCCGGCACCTGCGGCGTGCCGTGGCAGGCCAGGTAGTCGGGCGTGGCGCAGGTGATCTCCTGCAGGGCGAACAGCGGCCTGGCCACCAGCCGTTCGTCCAGCTGCTGGCCGGAGCGGATGCCCAGATCGAAGCCCTCGGCGATCAGGTCGCGGTAGGTGTTGGCCAGGTCCAGCTCGATGCGCACCCGCGGGTACTGACGGGCGAAATCCAGCAGCAGCGCATCGAAGAAAGTCTCGCCCAGGGACACCGGCACGGTCAGGCGCACACTGCCGGCCACCTCCTCCTGCAGCCCCTGCACCACCTGTAAGGCTTTCTGCGCCTGGGCCTGCAGCGCCTGCGCCTCGGGCAGCAGGGCCGCGCCGGCGGCGGTCAGGTGCAGGCGCCGTGTGGTGCGGTGCAGCAACTGGCTGCCCAGGCGCCTTTCCAGAGCGCTGATGCGCTTGGACAGCTGCCCCTTGCTGCAGCCCAGGCGCTCGGCAGCTGCGGTGAAGCTGCCCAGCTCGATCAGCTGGGCAAAGGCCGCCAGGTCTTCCAGATCACTCATGGCAACGCTCATTGTTTCCATATGAAAACTAAAGGTTTCACATTGCCTGGATTATTGGCAACAGAAGACTCCCTAGACTGGCCCCCATCAACCATGCAATCGGGAGTCCAATCATGAAAATCATCCTTGTCGGCGCCAGCGGTACCATCGGCCAGGCCATCGAACGCGAACTGGGCGAACGCCACCAGATCATCCGCGTCGGCCGCAGCAGCGGCGAGTACCAGGTCGACATCAGCGACACCGCCTCCATCCGTCGCCTGTTCGAACAGGTCGGCCCGTTCGATGCGCTGATCAGCGCCGCCGGCAACGCCCACTTCGGCGCCCTGGAAGAGCTGGGTGAAAAGGAGTTTGCCGTCGGCCTCAACGACAAGCTGATGGGCCAGGTGAACCTGGTGCTGATCGGCCGCGAGTTCGCCAACGACGGCGCCTCCTTCACCCTCACCTCCGGCATCCTCAGCGAAGACCCGATCCGCTACGGCGCCGCCGTGAGCACGGTCAACGCCGCCGTCGACGCCTTCGCCCGCGCCGCGGCCATCGAACTACCCCGCGGCCTGCGCATCAATGCGGTGAGCCCGACCATTCTGGAGGAGTCGCTACCGGCCTACGGGCCCTACTTCCGCGGCTTCAAGGCGGTACCGGCAGCCACCGTGGCGCTGGCCTACGCCAAGAGCGCGGAAGGCCTGCAGACCGGCCAGGTCTATCGGGTGCTGTAAAGCCATGGTTGCCTGAGTGGCCTGGCGGTGGCACCGTGGGGGCGTGTTTCACACAGGGACGCCCCCATGTACCGCGCAATCAGCCTACTGACCCTCTGCGGCCTGCTGGCCGCCTGCTCCTCCAACCCCGAGACCAAGTCCGCTGCGCACAGCGGCGACGGTCGCTGCAACGCCGAAGCGGTGCAGCACTTCGTCGACAAGCGCATCACCACCGAGATGGCCGATGAAGCCCGCGTGGAATCCGGTGCCAAGTACCTGCGCGTCACCCAGCCCAACCAACCGGTGACTATGGACTACAACCCGCAGCGCCTGAACATCGACATCGACGACGCCGACACCATCGTGCGTCTGAGTTGCGGCTGATCCTGCGCTAGGCCGCCGGGCTTTGCACCGCGGACTGCTCGATGCGCAGCGCCATGTGCCGAATCAGGCCGCTGCCCATCAACTGCCCGAGCACTTGCATGTGCGGCAGGCCCAGGTGTGCCTGCAACGCCTCCTCGGAGTGCCAGAGGCTACGCAGCAACCAGTGGTCACGGCCCTGCAGGCCCTGGTGCAGTTCACACCCCAGGCACTCCACATCGCCCTGCACCTGCAGCCGCAACTCCCCCAGGTGCAGACCAAGCTGTGCGCCGCCCCCCTCGCGCGCCTGAAAACTGGCCAGGCCAATGATTGCTCGCTTCATCCACTCATCCTCCGCAAGGAGCGCTCAGTTGAGAGCCCATGAACATGACTGTTGCAGCGGCTGTACTCGTGCAATGTGCAAGATGAACACCCGCTGATGATGAACAGCGCCTGTCCTGCAGAGTGCCTGCGCCTTGGCCCGGGGCGTTAACCAGATGCTGCCTATGACTTGCACGATCCTGCCTGGCGCGGAAAATCTGCAGCGGTTTGCAATAACGGCCCGGACATTGCAACCTGCGTCCGGTTCCTGCAGACGAGATCGCCCTTGAACAGACTGCTGCTACTCCTGCTGTTTGCGGCGCTACCCGCCCAGAGTGCGGACTGGCAGATCTATACCCACAGCCTGGGCAGCCAGGCCAGCGTGATCGACGGCGAGCTGCGCGGACATCCACATGGTGGCAAGCGCGCCTTCTACGTGGAACTGGTGCGTGCCTTGCTGGACGAGTTGCAGCAACCCGCCCCCATCCTCGAAGTCCCCCTGGCACGCGGGCTGAAGATGGTGCAGTCACGCGCTAATGTGGTGCTGTTCAACCTCAGCCGCACCCGCGAGCGTGAAAGCCTAGTGCACTGGGTCGGCCCCACGCTGCAGGAAACCGACTACTTCTACGAGCTGAAGGCCGAGCCAACCAACATCCGCGTGATGGAAGACGCCGTCACACTCCCCGTCTGCGTGCTCAACGGCAGCTCGCACGACAGCCTGCTCAGCGACCGCGCCTTCACCCAGGTGCACAGGGCCAACTCCTATGCCGGCTGTTTCCGCATGCTGGCCGCAGGTCGCGTACAACTGGTGGCCTCGGCCGACAGCGACCTGCAACGCAAATTGGCCGAAGCCAAGGTCGCTGCAGCAGATGTCACGGCGACGGCTGTCTCGCTGGGCCGCGACGAAGGCTATATCGCGCTGTCCATCGATACCCCCGCAGGCGAAGTGACACGCTGGCGCCAGGCGCTTGCCCAATTGATCCGCGACGGCCGCTACCAGCGCCTGCAAGCCCTGTACGCACACTAAGGGTCTGCACGATTCTGCGCAGCGCTTGCCCAATCCTGCCGATCTTCCCATCCACGCGGGACAGGCCCGCAGCCGCTGGCTAAGCTGCGCCCATTCTGGAGGAACGCCCATGTCTGCAGCCGCGATCGAAACCAGCCTGGAAGCGCAACGCCGGGAACTGGCCAAGCTCATTGCCCAAATTGCCCGGGAAGACGGCATCCACGAGAGCGCCATTGCCGATCTGGTGCTGTTTCGCGCCAGCGAGCCTTCGCCCATCACCCACTGCCTGTATCGCCCGGCCCTGTGCGTCATGGCCCAGGGGCAGAAAGTGGTGCGGCTGGAAGAGGAATGCTTTGTCTACGACCCGCTGCATTACCTGGTGGCTTCGGTCACCCTGCCGGTCACCGGCGAGGTGACCCAGGCATCGAACGCTGCGCCCTACCTGAGCCTGCGCCTGGACCTCGACCCGCTGGAGCTGGGCGAGCTGATCAGCAGCGCCGGCCCGATTGCCGTGACCAAGCGCAGCAGTGGTCGCGGCCTGCATGTCGACCGCATGGATCAACCGCTGCTGGATGCGCTGATCCGCCTGCTGCGCCTGCTGGACACGCCCCGCGACATCCCCATGCTGGCCCCGCTGATTCGTCGCGAAATTCTCTATCGCCTGTTGTGCAGCCCGCAGGGCCAGCTTCTACGCGACATCGCCACGGCCGACAGCCAGGCGCACCGGGTCAACCGCGCCATCGAATGGCTCAACCTCAACTACCACAAGCCGCTGCGCATCGACGACCTGGCCCGCGAGGCCAACCTCAGCACCTCGACCCTGCACCACCGCTTCAAGGCGGTGACCGCCATGAGCCCGCTGCAGTACCAGAAGCAACTGCGCCTGCAGGAAGCGCGACGCCTGATGTTGTGCGAGCACTTGGACGTCTCCAGTGCCGGCTATAGAGTCGGCTATGAGAGCCCCTCGCAGTTCAGCCGCGAATACAGCCGCCTGTTCGGCGCGCCGCCGATTCGCGACCTGGCCCGGCTGCGGGAAACGGGCTGACTACCAGGCCAGCTCCAGCTCGCTGCGGAACTGCCGCCGCTCGCCGGTCAGCGGGTCGTCGAAGCTCAGCGCCTGGGCCAGCAGCTTGAGCGGGCGGCTGAAATCATCCACGCCCTTTTCGTCGGTCAGCAGCGGGTAGAAGCTGTCGTTGCAGATCGCCGCACCCAGCGCCGCCATGTGCACGCGCAGCTGGTGCTGTTTGCCGGTGATCGGCCACAGGCGGTAGCGCCACAGCTCGCCGTGACGCTCCAGCACCTCCAGCAGGGTTTCGCTGTTGGCCTCACCGGGCACTTCGCGCATGCGGAAGAACGGCTCGCCCTTTTCCAGCCGCGACCGGCGGCGCAGCGGGAATTCATACTGCGGCAAGGCCGGGGCGATGGCCTGGTAGACCTTGTCGATGCGCCGCTCGCGAAACAATGCCTGGTAGGCGCCGCGGGTCTGCGGGTTGCTGGAGAACAGCACCAGCCCGGCGGTATGCCGGTCGATACGGTGCAGCGGCGCCAGGTGCGCATTGCCGGTCTCGCGCACCAGGCGGGTGAGCAGCGTCTGTTCGGCGTAGTCGCCGGCCGGCATCACCGGCAGAAAATGCGGTTTGTCGGCGATCAGGATGTGTTCGTCCTGGTGCAGGATGCGAGCGGCAAAAGGAATCTCTCGCTCGTTGGCGATCTCGCGAAAATACTGCACCCGCAGCGCCTCGCGATAAGGTTCGTCAGGGCCCAACGGGCGATCCTCGGCATCCAGCACCAGACCACGGGCCATGCGCTGCAGCCAGGTCTGCCGGGAAATCTGCGGGAAACGATCGCACAGGCAATCGAGCACCGTGGCCCAGTCGCCGGCGGGCAGGTGCAGGTAGCTGGGGCGAACGTGCAAGGGACGGGATGACATCGCTAATCCTGGCGGGCGAAAGCCGTGCATTATTCCTCAGGCGACGGCAAAACGCTGCCCGCCACAACAAGCGCACAGTGGTTCGGGTATTTGTCCCGCGACTGTACCTGCCCCACGCCAGCCGGTTAGTGCAGGATCTGGCAGCAACCCTGGAGGAGCGAAGCGATGCAGACCATCGGCCTGATCGGCGGCATGAGCTGGGAGTCCACCCTGCCCTATTACCGGCAGATCAACGAAACCATACGCGAGCGCCTGGGCGGTCTGCACTCGGCCCGCCTGGTGCTGTACAGCGTCGACTTCCATGAGATCGAGCGCCTGCAGCACCACGGCGACTGGGCCGCCGCCGGCGCCCGCCTGGCCGAGGCGGCGCAGGCGCTGCAGCGTGCCGGGGCGGCGTTTCTGGTGCTGGCAACCAACACCATGCACAAGGTGGCGGATGCCATCGAAGCCGCCGTGGACATCCCCTTGTTGCATATTGCCGACCCGACCGCCGCCGCCATTCGCGCCGCCGGCCTGCAACGGGTCGGCCTGCTCGGCACCCGCTTCACCATGGAGCAGGACTTCTACCGCGAGCGCCTGCAGCAGCTTCATGGCATCGAGGTGCTGATACCGGAGGCCAAGCAGCGCGAGCAGGTGCATCGGGTGATCTACGAAGAGCTGTGTCTGGGGCAGATACGCCAGGCGTCACGCCTGGCCTATCGTCAGGTCATCGCGGACCTGGTCGAACGCGGCGCACAGGCGGTCATTCTCGGCTGTACCGAAATCGGCCTGCTGGTCGATGCAGCGGATGCCAGCGTGCCCCTGTTCGATACCACGCGCCTGCATGCGCTGGCGGCGGCCGAAAAGGCGCTCGACACCGATCAGCCAGGCGTTTGCTCGTAGGCCTCGGCGAACAGCCGCACGCGATCCCGTCCGGCGGCCTTGGCCGCATACAGCGCCTGGTCTGCCCCATGAATCAGGGCCGCAGAAGTGTGGTCGTCCACCACCCCCGGTTGCGGCAGGCAGACATTGACCCCGGCGCTCAGGCTCAGGTGCAACCAGGGCGCGCCTGCGTGCGGCAGAGCACGGGCCTGCAGTGCGCTGCGAATCTGCTCCGCCACCTGCACGGCACCGGCCGCATCGGTTTCCGGCAGCAGTAAACAGAACTCTTCACCGCCGTAACGGGCGGCCAGATCGGCCGGGCGCTGCTGCCCGGAGCGAATCACCTCGGCCACCTGGCGCAGGCACTCGTCGCCCGCCGAGTGGCCATAGATATCGTTGTACTGTTTGAAGAAATCCACATCGAACAGAATCAGCGCCAGCGGCAGCTGGTCACGAACGGCACGGGCAAGTTCATCGTCCAGGGCTCGCATGAGACGCCGGCGATTGGCCAGGCCGGTCAGCTCGTCCTCCAGCGCCTGGGTTTCCAGGCGCTGGTTGAGGGCATGCAGGGCATCGCGGGTCGCCAGCAGCTCGGCCTGGGTTTGCTGCCCCTGCTTGATGAGGTGCAACAGGTAAAAGCCAAACAAACCCAGCATGGTGGCCATCAGCCCCACCACTGTGATCTGGCGCAGGGAGTCGGCGCGCCATCCTGCGAGGATGTCGTCCTTGGCCGATCCGGTAATCACCACCAGCGGATGACCGTTGACCGTGCGATAGCTGAACAAACGCGGCACGCCATCACCGATCGACTCCAGCATGGCGGTACCCACAGGCTGTTGCTCCAAGAGACGGCTGAATATCCCGCCCTTGGACACATTGCTGCCCAGTGCATCCTCGCTGTAGGGCGAGCGTAGCAGGACGGTGCCGTCGTTATGCACCAGGTCGATCAGGCCATTGCTGCCGACATCGAACGTGGCATAGAAGCCGCTCAGAAAATCCACCGACAAGGTTGCCAGCGCCACGCCGAGAAAACGCCCCTGGGCATCCGCCACACGCCGGGACAGTGGAATGATCCAATCACCCGTGGTGCGACTGCGGATCGGCGCGCCGATGAACAAGTCATTGCCATAGGGCTGCTCGACATGGTGGCTGAAGTACGCGCGGTCAGCGCTGCTGATGTCACGCGGCGGCTGGCCGAACGAGCTGACCAACCAGCGGCCATCGGTGCCGTAGACAAACAGGCCATGCAACTCGGGCTGTTCCAGCACCTGGCGCTGCATCAACCGCTGCAGCCGCTGCATCTGCTCAGGGCCGGTGCCATCCACCTGCAGGCGCTCGATCAGGTCGCCCAGCACGATATCGGCTTTCTTCATCATGTCGGCGGTCTGCCGGGCCAGCGCCTGGGCCAGGTTGGAAGTATCCGCCGCGGCGGAACGCAGCTGTACCTGGCGTGCCTGCCAGATCAGCCAGCCATCGGTCAGCACCAGTGACAGGCAGACCAGCACCACGAAGGTACGCGCCAACGGCAACACCCGAGGCCGCTGCCACCAGCGCCACTGCTTCACGCCCGTGTCTGCACTACTGCCCATCCATTTGTGCCCGTGTCTCGTACCCGGATGACTCAACTATAGGAAAAACCACTCAGATGGAACGCCAAGCCAAGCAACGCGCAGACCAGCAGCACCTCGATAACCCCACGCTTGAACTTCAGCAGGGCCAGAGCCGCACCGATCGACAGCAGCGCCGAGAACCCGTCGAAAGCGCCGGCAAAACCTTGTGGCCAGAGCACATGGTAGGCAAAGAACAGTGCCAGGTTGAGAATCACCCCTACCACTGCCGCCGTGATGGCAGTGAGCGGCGCGGTGAACTTCAGCTCGCCGTGGGTCGACTCTACCAGCGGCCCGCCGATGAGGATAAACAGGAAGGACGGCAAAAAGGTAAACCAGGTAACCAGGCAGGCCGCCAGGGCTCCGCTGACAAAAGCCGAGTCGCCACCAAACAGCGGCTGTGCATAAGCGCCGACGAAAGCCACGAAGGCCACCACCATGATCAGCGGCCCCGGTGTGGTTTCGCCCAGGGCCAGGCCATCGATCATCTGGCCCGGCGTCAGCCAGCCGTAATGCATCACCGCACCTTGGTACACATACGGCAACACCGCATAGGCGCCACCAAAGGTCAGCAGCGCGGCCTTGGTGAAGAACCAGCCCATCTGCGTTAGCGTTCCCTGCCAGCCGAACAACAGCGTCAGCAGCCCCATCGGCAACAGCCAGAGCAAAGCCCCCAGCACCAGCAGCAGCGCCAGGCGTCCCCAGCGAAAGCGGGTATGCGGCGGCGGTGGCGTATGGTCGTCGATCAATGCCACACCGTAGGACGGGCTGCCGGCAGCATGGCCGCCCCCCAGGGCGAAGCGTTGCGGCGCCAGCTTGCCACCGAGATAACCCAGCACGGCCGCGCCCAGCACGATCAGCGGGAAAGGCAGCTGCATGGCAAAAATAGCCACGAAGGATGCCCCCGCGATGCCCCACAGCCAGCTATTGCGCAGTGCACGGGAACCGATGCGCAATGCGGCCTGCACCACAATGGCCGTCACCGCCGGCTTGATGCCGTAGAAGATGCCCGCCACCAGCGGCAAGTCGCCAAAGGCGATATAGACCCAGGACAGCACAATCAGAATCAGCAGCGACGGCAACACGAACAGCGCGCCGGCAATCACTCCCCCCCAGCTGCGGTGCATCAGCCAACCTATGTAGGTGGCCAGTTGCTGGGCCTCCGGCCCCGGCAGCAACATGCAGTAGTTCAGTGCATGCAGGAAGCGCCGCTCGGACAGCCAGCGCCGCCGCTCCACCAGCTCCTGATGCATGATGGCGATCTGTCCTGCAGGGCCGCCAAAACTGATAAAACCCAGCTTGAGCCAGAACAGCACCGCCGCGCCCCAGCTCAGCGGCAGCGGCTTCGTCGCCTCATCCATTGCTTGCATGATCGCCCCCCGTAAATTTCGCGCATGCTGCCATATCCGGGTGAAGCGGGCATGACGAATGGCATCTTCGGCCGGGACTTGGCCTGCACACCTGCATACACTAACGGCCTGTTTTCCCGACCGAGGCTCGACATGACTGAAGCATCCTCCACCGCCATCATCATCGGTGCCGGCCACGCCGGCGGCGAACTGGCCATCGCCTTGCGCAACGAAGGCTGGGCCGGGCGCATTCTGCTGCTCGGCGAGGAAGCCCACCTGCCCTATCACCGTCCGCCACTGTCCAAGGCCTACCTGGCGGGCAGCGTGGAGAAGAGCAGCCTGTCGATTCGCCCGCAGGCAGCCTATGACAGGGCCTCTGTCGAGTTTCTCGGTGGCGTGCGCGTCACCCGTATCGACCGCGCCAACCAGCGCCTGGAGCTGGCCGATGGCCAACAGCTGAGCTATGACAAACTGGCCATCGCCACCGGCGGCCGACCGCGCCCGCTGAGCGTGCCGAACGCCGCAGCCGCCGAACGCTGCAGCAACTTCCACTACCTGCGCACCCTCGACGATGTCGAGCACATCCGCGAGCAGATGAGCGCCGGCAAGCGCCTGACCATCGTCGGCGGCGGTTATATCGGCCTGGAAGTTGCCGCCTCGGCCATCACCCTGGGCTTGCAGGTGACCGTGCTGGAGGCCCTGCCGCGCGTACTGCAGCGCGTCACCGCCGCCGAGTTGTCGGCCTACTACGAGCGCAAGCATCGTGAAGCCGGAGTGGACATCCGCACCAACGTGCAGGTGGCTGATCTGGACGTCGCCGATGATGCGGTGACGGCCGTGATCTGCGCCGATGGCAGCCGCCTGGACACCGACCTGGTGGTGGTCGGTATCGGCCTGCTCGCCAATACCGAACTGGCCGCCGAAGCCGGGCTGGAAGTCGATAACGGCATCCTGGTCGACGAGCACGCCTGCACCAGCGACCCGCTGATCTTCGCCGCCGGCGACTGCACCAACCATCCCAACTCCCTGCTCGGCCGCCGCCTGCGCCTGGAGTCGGTGCCCAATGCCCTGGAGCAGTCACGCGTCGCCGCCGCCAACATGGCCGGCAAAGACAAACGCTACGCCTCGGTGCCCTGGTTCTGGTCCGATCAGTACGAGCTGAAACTGAAGATGGTCGGCCTGGCTGAAGGATTCGAGCGTCTGGTGCTGCGTGGCGACCCGCAGACCGACAGCTTCAGCGCGTTCTACCTCAAGGGCGACAAGCTGCTGGCCGCCGACACGGTCAATCGCCCGCAGGACTTCATTGCCGCCAAGCGTCTGGTGGCCGAAGGCATCAGCGTGAGTTCCGAGCAGCTGGCCGATGACAGCCAACCGCTCAAGGAACTGTTGCCGCCAGCCCAGGCCTGAGACGGCCACGGGGCCGGCATCTGCCGCGCCCCGTTACAGCTCGATCATCTCGAAATCGGCCTTGGATGCCCCGCAATCGGGGCACAACCAGTCCGCCGGCACATCCTCCCAACGCGTTCCCGGCGCGATACCTTCATCCGGCCATCCCAGGGCCTCGTCGTAGATGAAGCCGCAAATCACGCATTGCCACTTCTTCATATGCACTCTCCAGCCCCCGCACATAGCATAGAAAGTTGTCGCAAGTGCGTGGCGATAAAGGGCAATAGATAAACTTGTCAGCCATGTCAGCTTTCTCACAAAGCCCATGGTGGCTGGCTCGCCGGGGTGGAAATGATAAATCCAATAGCTATAATCAAACCCGTTATTAGCTATCTAAGTTTGATAGCCAAATACCCAACCTCAATATTTCTACCCATCTCTGGTGAACATGTGACGAAAGACGAACTGCGCGCCGAACTGGAGCGTCAGGCGCAACGTTACAAGGATGTTTATGGTGGTGAAGTCATCACCTACGCGGCCCAGCCCGACCCTGACCGCAAACCCTGGCGCAAAAAGCCCACGGTGCAGGATCAGGCCTTCCAGCAGGAAATCAAAAAGATCGAAGAGGCCCGCAACGCGGAGTGAGGCGCCGCGTCAGCGGCGCTTGCTACTGCCCAGCAACGAGCCCATCAAACCACGCACCAGTTGCCGGCCGATCTGGTTGGCAGCCTGACGTACCGCGGTTTTTACAGCCTGGCCGAACAACTCGCTGGCCATATCACCCAGTCCCTCGCTTTCAGCCTTCTTGGCCTTGGCCGGTTTCTCTGGTGGAGCCTCGACGGGTGTTTGCGCCTTGCGCGCCATGAGCATCTCGTAGGCCGACTCGCGATCCACCGCCTTGTCGTAACGCCCCGCCTGAGGCGAACCGCGCAAAAGCGCCGCACGCTCGGCCTCGTTCAGCGGCCCGATTCGCGATTGCGGCGGCGCAATGGCGACTCGCTGCACCATGGCCGGCGTGCCCTTCTCTTCCAGGGTGCCGACCAGCGCCTCGCCGATGCCCAGCTCGGTCAGCACACTGAGCGTGTCGAGTTCGGGGTTGGGGCGAAAGCCATCGGCCACGGCGCGCAGCGATTTCTGCTCCTTGGCGGTAAAGGCGCGCAGGCCATGCTGGATACGCAGACCGAGCTGGGCCAGAACATCGTCCGGCAGGTCGCTCGGCGACTGGGTGACGAAATACACGCCGACGCCCTTGGAGCGGATCAGCCGCACCACCTGCTCAAGCCGCTCCTGCAGCGCCTTGGGCGTATCGGTGAACAGCAAGTGAGCCTCGTCGAAGAACAGCGCCAGCACCGGTTTTTCGGCATCGCCGCGCTCGGGCAGCTGCTCGAACAGCTCGGCCAACAGCCAGAGCAGGAAAGTGGCGTAGACCTTGGGCGCCTCGTGCACCAGACGACTGGCGTCGAGCAGATGAATGCGGCCCCGCCCGTCACGATCCGGATGAAGAATGTCCTCCAGTTGCAAAGCCGGCTCGCCGAACAGCGCGTCGGCGCCCTGCTGTTCCAGGCTCGACAAGCGTCGCAACAGCGCCTGGGCTGAGGCCCCGGCAAAGAGCGCGCGATCCTCGCCGAGCAGTTCGGGGTGATCCTTGAGATGGTTGAGCAGCGCTTTGAGATCCTTCAGATCGAGCAGAAGCAAACCCTCTCGGTCGGCAACCTGGAAGGCGGCGTAGAGCGCAGCCTGCTGGCTATCGCTCAACTCCAGCAGGTTGCTCAGCAGCAACGGCCCCATCTCGGTCAGCGTGGTGCGCAGGGGGTGACCGCTCTTGCCGGCCACGTCCCACAAAGTCACCGGATAGGCCTGCGGACTGTGCTGTAGCCAGGGCATGCTGGCGATGCGCTCGGCCACCTTACCCTGGGGGTTGCCGGCGGCACCCAGCCCGCAGAGGTCACCCTTGATATCGGCGGCAAACACCGCCACACCAGCATCGCTGAACAGCTCGGCGAGACGCTGCAGCGTCACCGTCTTGCCCGTACCGGTAGCACCTGCCACCAGTCCATGACGGTTGGTCAGGCGCAGCGCCTGGGCAACAGGCTGCCCTTGCGGGTCAGCCCCCAGAACAAAACTATTGGTTAGCGGCATCTTGCCATCCCTCTGGCTAAAGCTTTACTGCAGTTATGTCGTTATAGATGTTGTCAGCAGGCAGTCCATCGCTAAAACATCAAACGGCGAATGCCAAGAAGACTGCTGCCAGAACTTACCGGACGCAAGCGCACATGACCCAGAATCTGAAGTTCAGCCACAAGATCCTGCTAGCAGCCTCCCTGGTTGTCATAGCTGCCTTCTCGCTGTTCACCCTGTACAACGACTATTTGCAACGCAACGCCATTCGCGCCGATCTGGAAAACGAGCTGGACAGCCTCGGCCAGGTTACCGCCAGCAACATCCAGAACTGGTTGTCGGGGCGCATTCTGCTGGTCGAAGGCATCGCCCAGTCGATCGACAGTGAAACCACCCCCGATGCCCTGGCGAAAAGCCTGGAGCGTCGCGTCCTGACCTCGACGTTCGACTTCACCTACCTGGGCTCGGCCGACGGCAGTTTCACCATGCGCCCCGACAGCGACATGCCGGATGGCTACGATCCGCGCACCCGCCCCTGGTACAAGGACGCCATGACCGCCGGTGGCTCGACCCTGACCGAACCCTATGTGGACGCCGCGACCAGCAAGCTGATCATCACCATTGCCACCCCGGCCGGCAGTGCCGGAGTAGTGGGCGGCGACCTGAGCCTGGACACCCTGGTACAGATCATCAACTCACTGGACTTCGACGGCATGGGCTATGCCTTCCTGACCAGTGCCGACGGCAAGATCCTGGTTCACCCGAACAAGGATCTGGTGATGAAAACCTTCAAAGAGATCTACCCCGAAAACACACCGCAAGTCACCAGCGGCCTTACCGAAGCCGAACTGGATGGCACGACTCGTATCCTGACCTTCACGCCAGTTCAGGGATTGCCCTCGGTCAAGTGGTACATCGGACTGTCCATCGACAAGGACAAGGCCTACGCCACGCTGCATGAGTTCCGCGCGTCGGCCATCGTCGCCACCATCATCGCCGTGGTCATCATCATGTTCCTGCTCGGCATGCTGATCCGTGTGCTGATGCAGCCGCTGCTGGCCATGGGCAAGGCCATGAGCGATATCGCCCAGGGCGAAGGTGACCTGACCAAGCGACTGAACGTGCAGAGCCGCGACGAGTTCGGCCAGATGGCCGGATCTTTCAACCAATTCGTCGAGCGTATCCACGGCTCCATCCGCGAGGTGTCATCAGCCACCCAGCAACTCAATGAAGTGGCCAAGCTGGTGGTCAGCGCCTCCAACTCCTCGATGGCCAATTCCGACGAACAGGCCAGCCGCACCAATAGCGTGGCTGCGGCGATCAACGAACTGGGCGCAGCCGCCCAGGAAATCGCCCGCAATGCCGCCGATGCCTCGCATCAGGCCTCCGACGCCCGTCATCTGGCCGAAGAAGGTAGCCAGGTGTTGCAGAAGACCATTGCGGCGATGAACGAGCTGTCCGAGAAGATCAGTGCCTCCAGCACCAATATCGAAGCCTTGAACAGCAAGACGGTGAACATCGGCCAGATCCTCGAAGTGATCAAGAGCATCTCCGAGCAGACCAACCTACTCGCGCTCAATGCCGCCATTGAAGCGGCCCGTGCCGGCGAGGCGGGGCGTGGCTTCGCCGTGGTCGCCGACGAAGTTCGCAACCTGGCCCACCGCACCCAGGAGTCGGCCCAGGAAATCCAGAAGATGATCGAAGAGCTGCAGGTGGATGCGCGTGAATCGGTCGGCACCATGACCGAGAGCCAGCGTTACAGCCAGCAGAGCGTGGAAATCGCCAACCAGGCGGGTGAACGTCTCGGCAGCGTGACCCAGCGCATCGGCGAGATCGACGGCATGAACCAGTCGGTAGCTACCGCGACCGAAGAGCAGACCGCCGTGGTCGACTCGCTGAACATGGACATTACCGAGATCAATACCCTCAACCAGGAGGGCGTAGAAAACCTGCAGGCCACCCTACGCGCCTGCGGCGATCTGGAACAGCAAGCCACCCGCCTCAAGCAACTGGTGGACAGCTTCCGTATCTGACGCCATCACTCGGACGCAGGCTGATCCTGCGTCCGTTTCAGCTCTTCTTCCTGCAATTTACGCCACAGCTCGGCCGCCTCGGCGAACTCAGTACCGTCGTTCTCGCTCAATGCATCCAGGTCGTAACGACGCACGCACCCCTCGCCAAGCGTCGGCGGCGGCGTGGCGGTACCAGGCTGTTTCATGGCGACTCGCCCTGAGCGTGACGACGCTCATGCTGGGCAAACTCCTTGACCGCCAGCAGCACGTCGTGACAGCTGATCTGTCCCAGCAGGCGCCCTTCCTCGACCACCGGCAAACGGCGGTGCCCACCACGCAACAGGCGCTCCGCCACCTCGATCACGCTGGTTTCCGGAGAGACGCTCTCCACCCGGGTGTTCATACAGGAACCAACCAGGCCACCGGTTTCTTCAAAGTAGGCACCGGAGAGGATTCCGCGCAGGCAGTCGGTTTCAGCCAACAGACCAATAAGACTGCCTTGCTCGTCCACCACAGGCGCGCCGGAAATACGGTGCTCAAGCAGCAGATTGATAGCACTGTAAAGGTCGGTATCGGCTTTGAAGGTCACCAGGTGCGTGGTCATGTAGTCACGCACCTTGATCGATTTGAGCATATCGTCCTCCTGCCGCGTGGCGACGGTCAGTCGAACACTACCGTCTTGTTGTCGTGTACCAGCACGCGGTCTTCCAAGTGATAGCGTAGCCCACGGGCCAGGGCCATTTTTTCGACATCACGCCCCAAGCGCACCATGTCTTCAATGCTGTCACGATGGGTGACCCGCACCACGTCCTGCTCGATGATGGGGCCGGCATCCAGCTCTTCGGTCACGTAATGGCAGGTGGCGCCAATCAGCTTGACGCCCCGCATGGAGGCCTGGTGGTAAGGCTTGGCCCCCACGAAGGACGGCAGGAAGCTGTGATGGATGTTGATCACCCTCCCGGCAAACTCCTGGCACAGCTGCGGCGGCAGAATCTGCATGTAGCGCGCCAGTACCACCGCATCGGCCTGGCACTCGCCCACTAGACGAGCCACTTCGGCGAAAGCCGGTGCCTTGTCCTGCGGGTCGACCGGCACATGGTGGAAGGGAATGCCATGCCATTCGACCATGCTGCGCAGGTCATTGTGATTGGAGATCACACAAGGAATTTCGCAGTCGAGTTCATCGCTGTGCCAGCGGTGCAGCAGGTCCGCCAGGCAATGCGACTCGCGACTGGCCATCAGCACCACGCGCTTCTGCTGGGAAGAATCGGTGACACGCCACTCCATGGAGAACTCACGGGCAATAGGTCCGAAGGCTTGACGGAAGCCCTCCAGATCGAACGGCAGGGAATCCGCCCGAATCTCGTGACGCATGAAAAACCAACCAGTCTGGGTATCGGAATGATGACTGGCCTCGGTAATCCAACCGTTATAGGTAGCCAGGAAATTACTGACCTTGGCGACGATGCCAACGCGGTCCGGGCAGGCGATAACCAGCCGAAAAGTGCGCATGAGAAAGAGACTCCAGAAACTTCGCGGGGCGCCATTCTAGGTTCTACGGGTAGAGGCGTCGAGCGAAGACACTTCTTATACAGCATCAGGCCAGGCGCCGGACAAGCACCGATTTAAAGATGACTGCCCCCACTAGAAACTTCAGCCTTCGCCAAGGAGTTCGCCATCAGGACAAGCTGCGTGCAACTGCACAACATTTGGAAAATCCTGCGCCCTATATTCAAGGTGTCGCGGCCGATAATAATCCCGACAAAAATTATCTGCGTTATTTACTTGATCAATACGCCTGTCTATTATCAGAACACTTTACATCTGCAGCTGACCACTCAAGGTAGAACAACATGTCTCTGATCAATGAATATCGCGCCACCGAAGAAGCCATCAAGGAACTTCAGGAGCGCCTGAAGAACCTTTCTCAAGATGACAAACTGAAGAAAGAGCTGGAGTTCGAAGGCAAACTGCGCACCCTGATGGGCGAATACCAGAAATCCCTGCGCGACATCATCGCCCTGCTCGACCCCGAAGCGGCCAAGTCCGGTAAAGCAACCCGCGCAGCCAAGCCTGCCAGCGGCAAGCGTGCGCGCAAGGTCAAGCAATACAAAAACCCGAACACTGGCGAAGTGATCGAAACCAAAGGCGGCAACCACAAAACGCTGAAAGAGTGGAAAGCCAAGTGGGGTGCCGACACCGTGGAAAGCTGGGTCACACTGCTGGGCTAAGCGTCATACCTAGAAAAAAGCCGGCAGACGCCGGCTTTTTTGTTTTCCATCAACCGCCATAACGCTGCTTAACAGACCCCAGGTGAGCCTGCCACGCCAACAATACAGCCTGTTGCTCCAGCGAAGCCTGCGGCCACTGCTCGGCAAATGCAGCGGCAAAGTTATCCAGGGTATTCGGCGCCCCTAGAGCGACATCATTCAGGCGCGCCCAGCAAAAAGACTTCCATGCCTGCTTTTCCTCTGCACTCAGAGAGTGCGGAAAGTTACGCGCCCGATAGCGGAATAACAGTTCCGGCAAACGCTCATCAGCGAACATCCACTGCTGGGAGGCCAACTCCTGCGGCGAAGCCTGGCGTACCTGCTCACACAACCTGCGATCACGATCGCCAATAAAGCCCGAATACAGTTGCTGTTCGGGATCAGTCAGCGGTTCGAAATCTTCACTGCCATATATATCCATCAGTTTTTCCTGCCACAACGGCAGCTGCCCACGGAGCAACTCGGCGCGCCGCTCATACTCGCCCATATCCAACTGCAGGCGTCCCACATCTTCCGCGCGCAATACCTTGAGCGGGGCAATTACCGGGCAACGGTTGATATGTAGGAGCTTGAGCGGCACCGGCAACTCACCCTCGGCCAACTCATCGCGCCGCGTGTAGAGGCGCTTGCGTAGCGTCTCAGCATCCAGCTCCAGCAGTGGTTGCAGGTCACTCTGCAGGTCACACACGATCAATGCATTGCGATTGCGTGGATGCCAGGCCAGCGGCAGGACCACGGCCAAATAGTGACGACTGCCGGCGAAACGCCCGGACACATGCACCAGTGGCTGCAGCAAGCGAACCTGTTCGGCCACCCTGGCTTTACTGCGCAATTGGTACAGGTAGTCATAGAGACGGGGCTGGCGGTGCTTGAGCAAACGAGCCAAGCCAATGGTCGCCCGCACATCCGACAGCGCATCGTGCGCCTGACCATGATCGATGCCATTGGCCACCGTAAGCCGTTCGAGCTTGAGCGAAACCCGCCCCTCCTCGTCCTGCGGCCATTCAATACCTTCGGGACGCAGGGCATAGGCGGCCCGCACCAGGTCGATCAGATCCCAGCGGCTATTGCCACCCTGCCATTCGCGGGCATAGGGATCGTAGAAGTTGCGGTAGAGGCTGTAACGCGTCACCTCGTCGTCGAAACGCAGGGTGTTGTAACCGGCCGTGCAAGTGCCTGGCATGGCCAGCTCGGCATGCACCCTGGCCATGAACTCGGCTTCAGCCAGCCCTTTTTCCTCCAGCACCTGCGGGGTGATGCCGGTAATTCGGCAAGCTGCCGGATGGGGCAGGATATCGTCGCCAGGACGGCAGTAGAGATTGATCGGCTCGCCGATCTCGTTGAGCTGCTCATCGGTACGAATGCCGGCCACCTGCAGCGGGCGATCACAGCGCGGGTTGATGCCGGTGGTTTCGTAGTCGTACCAGAAGATGCTGGAGCTCATGGGCAATCCTCGAACAGTCGGGTCGGCAGTCTAACAAAGCATGATATGGCTCACGCGCCCTGCTGACCGCACTTGCTGGCGCGTGGCCACTGTCGCTAGGATGCCGCCTCGGAACCACTCCACGACCAGGGAATGTCGCTCATGACTGAAGTAGCAATTCAAAACCCCTATTCCGTACCCGGCAGCGAACTGATGGAAAAGGCCGCCCCCGGCCAGGCACTGTCCATCGAAGAAGCCCTGACCCGCGGCTACAACTTCGCCATCTTCGATTTGCTAGGTGAAGCCTGGCGCAAAACCAAGGGCACCAAGGGCCTTATCTGGGGCGGCTTCTTCGCCTATCTCGGCGTCATGATTGGCGCGCAGATGGCGCTCTACCTGGTCACCCTGATATTAGGCGTCGGCGCCTTTGGCCTGGCCGCCCTCGGTGGCGGTGAGAGCGCGGCGGTAGCTGGCGTCGCCGGACTGCTGCTTATCACCATCATCAGTTCGCTGGTCATGCTGGCGCTCACCTACCCCTTCATGGCCGGTTTCAACATGATCGGCATTCGCCAGGCCGCCGGCCAGCCGCTGCGCTTCGCCGAAATTTTCAGCCACTTCAACCGCACGCTGCCGCTGCTCGGCGCAGGCCTGCTGACCACCCTCGCCATCGTCATCGGCTTCATGCTGTTCGTGCTGCCCGGCATCTACCTGTCGATCGCCACATTGCTGACCATCCCGCTGGTGGTCGAGCGCAAACTGTCACCCTGGCAGGCCATGCTGGTGTCCTGCAAAGCCATCAGCCAGCACTGGTTCAAGGTGTTCTTCCTGTTCGTGGTGATGAACATCATCCTGTGGCTCAGCATGCTGCCACTGGGTCTCGGCCTGATCTGGACCCTGCCGATGGTGATCGTGATGATCGGTGTGCTGTACAACCGCATCTTCGGCGTACTGCCGCCACCCGCCAACTGACGCCATTATTCGGGCCGTATTGGTCGGCCCGTTTGCTTTGCCCCCTGCTGCTGGCTAGCATCAGGCTTTCTTCGATGCAGTAGACCGATGTCCGCCACCCTGCCACCCGTCACAGCAACCTTGCTGGATACACGCCACCAGGTGGAAACGCCGGAAGGTATCGACCTGATTCTGCGCCCGGCAGGCCTGCTGCCGCGCAGTCTGGCCTTCGCCATCGACCTGCTGATCCGCGGCGCCATTCTGCTACTCACCTTCGTCCTGCTGGCCTTGCTCGGCCAATTTGGCGCTGGCCTCGGTACCCTTATCTATTTTCTGGTCAACTGGTGGTACCCGGTGCTGTTCGAGGTGCTCTACCAGGGCCGTACGCCTGGCAAAAAGGTCATGGGGCTGCGCGTGGTGCACGACGACGGTACGCCGGTGGGATGGGCATCCTCGCTGACCCGCAACCTGCTGCGCTTCGTCGACATGCTGCCGTTCGCCTACTGCCTGGGTGCCATCAGCTGCCTGAGCCATCCGACCTTCAAGCGCCTCGGTGATCTGGCTGCCGGCACCCTGGTGGTGTATCGCGATGAACCCACCAAACGTCCGCAACTGCCGGAAGCCGACGCCGAACGCGCGCCCTTCCCGCTCAGCCTGGCCGAGCAACGCGCCGTACTCGACTTCGCCGAGCGCGGTGAAAACCTCTCTGGCGCACGTCGTGCCGAACTGGCCGGCATCCTCGCCGAGCCCCTGCAAAGCCTGCCGGAACACGCCGAGGCGCGCCTGCACGGCATCGCTCGCGGGCTATTGGGGTCGGCATGAAACAACACCTGTTCGAACAGCGCCACGCCGCCGACTGGCAAGATTTCGCTAAGCGTCTGGATCAGCTGGAACAACGCAAGGTCGAGCGCGCCGACAGCGAGCGCTTCGCCAGCGATTACCGGCGTATCTGCCAGCATCTGGCGCTGGCCGGCGAGCGCGGTTACAGCAGCCACCTGATCGACCAACTGCAACTCTTGGCCATGCGCGGTCACCAGCAGTTCTATCGTCACCGCAGCCACCTGGGTGCACAGATCATCCGTTTCGTGATTGCCGGTTTTCCCCAACTGGTACGCCAGGAATGGCGAGCAGTACTGGCCGGCGCCCTGCTGTTCTTCGGCAGCCTGCTGCTGATGGGGCTGCTTACCTGGCAGTTTCCCGAGCTGATTTACTCGCTGATGGCACCGGATCAGGTGCGCGACATGGAAGAAATGTACGACCCGGCCGCGCGGCGGATTGGCCGCTTCGCCGAGCGCGATTCAGGCGATGACTGGATGATGTTCGGCTTCTATGTGATGAACAACATCGGCATCGCCTTCCAGACCTTCGCCAGCGGCCTGCTGTTCGGCCTCGGCAGCCTGTTCTTCCTGCTCTACAACGGGCTGGTGATCGGCGCAGTCGCCGGCCATCTGACCCGTATCGGCTACAGTGAAACCTTCTGGTCCTTCGTCATCGGCCACGGCGCCTTCGAACTCACCGCCATCGCCTTCGCCGGGGCCGCCGGGCTCAAGCTGGGCTGGGCACTGCTCGCCCCGGGGCGACTGCGCCGCGGCGAGGCTCTGCGCCAGGCCGCCGGCAAAAGCATTCAGCTGGTGGCCGGGGTCATCCTGTTCCTGCTCATCGCCGCCTTCATCGAGGCTTACTGGTCATCGATGACCTACGCCGATGCCAGCATCAAATACTGGGTCGGCGGCGGTCTGTGGCTGCTGGTGCTCGCCTATTTCCTGTTCGCCGGACGAAATCGTCATGCGCCTGACTGACGCCAGCGTCGCCATTCGCCCACGTACGGCCTGGGAAGCCATCGACCTTGGCGTGCTGTTGGCGCGCCGTCACCTCGGTCTGCTGATGGCCAGCTGGGCGTTGCTGACCCTACCGATCTTCGCCCTGCTCAGCGCCCTGCTCTGGCAATATCCGAGCATCGCCGTGCTGCTGTTCTGGTGGCTCAAACCGGCCTGGGAAAGACTGCCACTGCATATCCTGTCCCAGGCCCTGTTCGGTGATGCGCCGACGCTCAGGGAGTCACTCAAAGCCCTGCCGCGCCTGCTCAAGCCCCAGCTGTTTGCCAGCCTCACCTGGCGGCGCCTCAGCCCCACCCGCAGCTTCGATCTGCCGGTTCTGCAACTCGAAGGCCTGAGCGGCCAGACACGCAGCAAGCGCCTGGTGGTACTGGGCCAGCGACATGCCGGCGCTTCGGCCTGGCTCACCGTGTTTGGCGTCCATCTGGAAATGCTGCTCTGGGCGGGCCTGATTGCCCTCGGCTACCTGCTGGTACCGCAACAGCTACAAGTCGAATGGAGCTGGCAGGCCCTGATCGACGCAGAAAGCGGCCAACAACTGTGGCTGGAACACCTGTCCAACCTGGTCTACGCCCTGATCCTGGTGTTCTGGGAGCCTATCTACGTCGCCTGCGGTTTTACCCTCTACCTCAACCGGCGCACCGAACTCGAGGCCTGGGATGTCGAGCTGACCTTCCGCCGCCTGCGCCAGCGCCTGCTGGGCAGCGCCTATGCGCTGTTCCTGGCCATCGCCAGCCTGACCCTGCTGCTGCCAGGCCAGGACGCCATGGCCGACGAGCTGCCCAGCAGCAGCTGCCCACTGCCCTTCGATGACCCCATGGGTCCGGAGTCGGCTCGCCTGCTCAACCAGCCCCTGACCAGCCAGCAGGCCCAGGACGCAATCGGCCAGTTGCTGGATGCCCCGCCTTTCGCCAACCGCGAGACCGTTACAAGCTGGCGCTTCGGTGAAGATAAGAAAGCGGAAGAGCCCAGCGAGGAAGAGATCAAGGGCTTCTTCGACATACTGGAGAGCGTCGCCAAACTGTTCGGCCTGTGGAGCAAGCTGGACATCCTCGCCGTAATCCTGGAGGTGCTGCTGTGGGCCGCTGTGGCCTTGCTGATAGCTCTGCTGATCTGGCGCTACCGCGACTGGTTGAGCACCTTCGCCGGCCGCCTCGGCCTACCGCAACGCAAGGTACGCGAGATGCCGAACCAACTGTTCGGCCTGGAAATCGCCCCGGAGAGCCTGCCCGACGATATCGCCGGCGAGGCCGAGCGCCTGTGGGACAGCAGCCCGCGCGAGGCCCTCGGCCTGCTCTACCGTGGCCTCTTAAGCAACCTGCTGCACGACTGCCGCCTGCCGCTGAAAAGCTCGCACACTGAAGGCGAGGTCCTGCGCCTGGTGGAACAGCTGCAGCGTGATGAGCTGAGCCGCTTCAGCCGCGCCCTGACCTTGCATTGGCAGAACCTCGCCTATGGCCACCGTCTGCCGCCGGAACGCCTCAAGCGCGGCCTCTGCGATGCCTGGCGCCAGCTGTTCGCCCAGAGGGCAACTGCATGACCCGGCCGTTGAAGATCGCCCTGTTCGGCCTGTTGCTGATCCTGCTGGTGGGGGTTGGTCTGTACGTGCTGCAGCATCTGCAGCCTTACGAGGAAGAGGTCAACCACGGCCCCTCCCCCGAGGCCCGCAGCAACGACTACCTGGCTGCCGAGCTGTTCCTGCGCCAGCAGAAGCTGCAGGTTACCCGCGCCAGCGGCCTGGAAGCGCTACAGACCCTGCCTACTGCTGGGCAGACCTTGCTGCTGCTCGCCCCTCGGCACAACATGACGCCACGGCAAAGCCAACAGGTACTGGACTGGGCAGCCAAGGGCGGACATCTGATATTCGTCGCCGAAGAAGTCTGGGACGAAGAGGAAGGCCGCAGTGGCGATCTGTTGCTCGACAGCCTGGGCATCCAGCAGTACACCACCGACGAGGACGAAGAGGCGGACGCTGTCGAACCTGCCGAGGCGCAGAGCGAATCCGACAGCGAAGCTGCGCCAAGCGATCAGGCCGCCGACGAGGAAGACGATCACTACCCCGAACTGACCAAGATCTACCTGGAAAACGAAGAGGCTCCGGCCTACGCCGACTTCGATACCAGCTACCACCTGTTCGACGCCAAGGACCGCGCCTATGCCTGGGCCAACAGCGGCGAGTCGACCCACATGCTGCAACTGGAGCATGGTGACGGGTTGATTACCGTGCTGACCGATGCCTGGCTGTGGCAGAACCAAAGCATCGCTGACTACGACAATGCCTGGCTGCTCTGGTACCTGGTGCAGGACAGCGCCGTCACGCTGATCTACGACTCCCAGCGCGACGATCTGTTCAGCCAACTGTTCAAACACTATCCGGCAGCCCTGGCGGCACTGGCCCTGCTCATCGCGTTGCTGTTATGGCACGTAGGTATGCGCCACGGTCCGCTGCAGGAGCCGCCCACTGCCGCTCGACGGCAATTGGAGGAACATTTGCGCGCCGGCGCCGACTTTTTGCTGCGCCGCTCAGGCCAGCAACACCTGCTGGTCAACCTGCAACGCGATATCCAGCGCCGCGCCCGTCACCGCCACCCCGGTTTCGAGCGCCTGTCGGTGGCCGAGCAGTGGCAGGTATTGGGCCGCCTCACCCGCCTACCGAGCAGCGCCATCAGTCAGGCCATGCGCCCGACACCGGCACAGAAACTGTCAGCCGCCGACTTCACCCGCCAGGTCGCCAACCTGCAAACCCTCAGGAATGCCCTATGACGAGCGAACACACCCCGGAACAGCCCGGCACCAGCCCAGCCGCCCCTACCTCTGCGGCACCGGCCGCCAACCCGGCAGCTCAGCAGCGCCAACGCGCCAGCCAGATGCTCCAGGCCCTGCGCCTGGAGTTGCAGAAGGCCGTGGTCGGCCAGCGCGAGGTGATCGACGATGTGCTCACCGCCCTGGTTGCCGGCGGCCACGTCCTGGTCGAAGGCGTGCCGGGTCTGGGCAAGACCCTGCTGGTACGCGCCCTGGCCAAGTGCTTCGGCGGCGAGTTCGCGCGTATCCAGTTCACCCCGGACCTGATGCCCAGCGATGTCACCGGCCACGCCGTGTATGACCTGGCCAGCGAGCAGTTCAAGCTGCGCAAGGGCCCGGCCTTCACCAATCTGCTACTGGCCGACGAGATCAACCGCGCCCCGGCCAAGACCCAGGCAGCGCTGCTGGAAGTCATGCAGGAACGCCAGATCACCCTGGAAGGGCGCGCCCTGCCGGTGCCTCAGCCATTCCTGGTGCTGGCCACGCAAAACCCCATCGAGCAGGAAGGCACCTATCCGCTGCCAGAGGCCGAGCTGGACCGTTTCATGCTCAAGCTGCGCATGGACTACCCGCAGGCCGACGAGGAACTGAGCCTGGTGCGCCAGGTGACTCGCTCGGCCAAGGCCGACATGCTGGAAGTGGCGCCGCTGCGCACCCTGCTGCAGGCCAAGGACGTACTGGCCCTGCAGAAGATCGCCAGCGAACTGGTCATCGATGAGCAGGTACTCGACTATGCCGTACGCCTGGCGCGCGCGACCCGCAGCTGGCCAGGCCTGGCCATCGGTGCCGGGCCGCGCGCCTCGATCGCCCTGGTACGCGGCGGTCGTGCTCGTGCCCTGCTGCGTGGCGGTGATTTCGTGTTGCCGGACGACATCAAGGCCTGCGCCCTGGCCGTGCTGCGTCACCGCGTACGCCTGGCGCCAGAGCTGGATATCGAAGGACTGTCCGTAGACCAGGTGCTGCAGCAGCTGCTCGACCAGGTTCCGGCACCGCGCCTGTGATAGCCCACGCATGAAGCCTTCCAGACTGCTCCTCGGCCTGCTCGGCGGCCTGCTGGTCGTGGCCATCGTCCTCGGCAGCCTGCCCCTGCTCGGCATCAAGCAGGCGGCGACGCTGCAGCCACTGTGGTGGGGACTGCTGCTGGCCCTGCTTGTGATCGCCGGCGTCGACGCGCTGTGGCTGCGCCGCCTGCCGACGCCTCGGGTACAGCGCCAGCTGCCCGGCAACCTGCCGCTCGGCCGCTGGAGCGAGGTGCGCCTGAGCCTGCACCATGAATTTCGCCAGCCATTGAATGTGCAAGTATTTGACCATCTGCCTGCACAGATGGATTTCGAGTTCCTGCCGCAAGCCGTGGCGCTGCGTCCAGGCGAACAGACGGAGTTCGGCTACCGCGTGCGCCCGCTCAAGCGCGGGCACTTCCGCTTCCCCCGCTGCGAACTGCTACTGCCCAGCCCGCTGCGCCTGTGGCAGGCCCGACGCTTCATTGATCAGGCCAGCGAGACCCGCGTCTACCCCGACTTCGCCCGCCTCTACGGTGCCCAGCTGATGGCCGTGGATGACTGGCTCAGCCAGCTCGGCGTACGCCAGCGCCCGCGCCGCGGCCTGGGCCTGGAGTTCCACCAGCTGCGCGAATTCCGCGATGGCGACACCCTGCGTCAGATCGACTGGAAGGCTACCGCACGCAAGCGCACGCCGATCGCCCGCGAGTACCAGGACGAGCGCGACCAGCAGATCGTTTTCCTGGTCGACTGCGGCCGGCGCATGCGCAGCCAGGACGATGACCTCAGCCACTTCGACCACGCCCTCAACGCCTGCCTGCTGCTCAGTTACGTGGCTCTGCGCCAGGGCGACGCAGTGGGTCTGGCGACCTTCGCCAGCGATCAGGACCAGTACCTGGCACCGCTCAAGGGCCCTGCCCATATCAACAGCCTGCTCAACGCCGTGTACGCGCTGGACAGCACCCGTCGCCCGGCCGACTACGCCGCCGCCATCAACCAGTTGCTTGCCCGACAGCGTCGCCGCGCCCTGGTGGTACTGGTCACCAACCTGCGCGACGAAGACGATGAAGAGTTGCTGGGTGCGATCAAGCGCCTGGGGCGCCAGCACCGCGTGTTGATCGCCAGTCTGCACGAAGAAGTGCTGGATCGTCTGCGCCACACCCCGGTACAGGACTATGAGCAGGCTCTGGCCTACTGCGGCACCGTGGATTACCTGAATGATCGCGCCGGCCTGCACGAGCGCTTACAGGCCCATGGAGTCCCCGTACTGGACGCCCGCCCGGCAGAACTCGGCCCCGAGCTGGTCAGCCGCTACCTGGCCTGGAAAAAGGCCGGCGTGCTGTAAACAAAAAATCGCCGGGTAGGCTGGGGAGAGGCGCCCCAGCTCAGCGCCATCAGCCGAGCAGAATGATCGACCAAACCAGCGTAATCACCGCCAGCGAAGTCAGCTGAGCCGCACTACCCATGTCCTTGGCGTTCTTCGACAGCGGGTGGCGCTCCAGGGAAATCCGGTCGATGGCCGCCTCTACCGCCGAATTGAGCAGTTCGACGATCAGCGACAGTAGGCTCACCGCCACCATCAGCGCCCGCTCCACGGGGCTGACATCGAGCCAGAAAGCCAACGGCAGCAGAACCGCATTGAGCAGCACCAGCTGACGAAAAGCGGCCTCCCCGGTGAAGGCGGCGCGCAGGCCGTCGAACGAGTAGCCGGCGGCATTGAGGATACGCTGCAGGCCGGTCTGGCCCTTGAATGGCGACATGGAAAATCACTGTCCTGTAATAGAAACGGCGCGACTCTAGCGAGCGCGCCGTCAAAAATGCGTGAAGCGCGGTTACTGCCCCGGCACCGACTCCATCTGCTGCAGCAGCAGGGCCGCCTGGGTACGTGTCCGGACCCCTAGCTTGCGGAAAATGGCGGTGACATGGGCCTTGATCGTGGCCTCGGAAACGTTCAGCTCGAAGGCGATCTGCTTGTTCAGCAGGCCATCGCAGACCATGGTCAGCACGCGAAACTGCTGCGGTGTCAGACTGGCAAGGCCTGCGCTGGCGGCCTTAGCCTCATCGGAAACACTGATCGCCTCGAAGGCCTGTGGCGGCCACCAGACCTCACCATCGAGCACCAGGCGCACGGCCTGCTGGATGGTTTCCAGAGGACTGGACTTGGGAATGAAACCACTGGCGCCGAACTCACGGGCCCGCGCTACAACAGCGGCCTCTTCTTGCGCAGAAATCATGACCACCGGTACTTGCGGGTACTGCCCGCGCAACAACACCAGGCCGGAAAAACCGTAGGCGCCGGGCATATTCAGGTCGAGCAGCACCAAATCCCAATCGGCCTTCTCTGCCAGGCAGGCTTCCAATTCGGCAATGCTGGAGGCTTCGACCAGACGCACATCCGATCCCAAACCCAGCGTCAGTGCTTGCTGCAGAGCACTGCGAAACAGGGGGTGATCGTCGGCGATGAGTATTTCGTATGCGGCCATGGGCGTTCCCTGTTGTTGTTGTGGGCCGGTCTACAGGCGGCGCCAAGCATGCCCAGCCGTGACGGGGTGGTCAAGTTCCTCGCTTTACGGCAAAGTCGCGGGCTTTTGCCTGCCGAGAAATACCATGCGAAGCCAAGCCCTGCGTGCCGACCTGTTAATGCTGCTGACCGCCATGATCTGGGGGTCGGCCTTTGTCGCCCAGCGTCTGGGCATGGATGCCATTGGCCCCTTCCTCTATACCGGTCTGCGTTTCAGCCTGGCCTGCCTGGTTCTACTGCCACTGGTGTACTGGCTGGGCCGCCGCGAAGGTGAACACAAACCCGCGCCCATAAGCCGCGGCCTGCTGCTGGGCGGTCTGACCATGGGCCTGGCACTGTCCCTGGGCATCAACCTGCAGCAGGTCGGCCTGCTGTTCACCAGCGTGACAAACTCCGGCTTCATTACCGGCCTGTATGTCATCGTAGTACCGTTGCTCGGCCTGGTCATTGGCCAGCGTACCGGCATGGGCACCTGGCTGGGCGCATTGCTGGCCGTGGTCGGCATGTTCCTGCTTAGCGTCGGTGAAGGCTTCCAGGTTGCCTCCGGGGACTGGCTGCAGCTGGCCGGCGCGTTCGTCTGGGGCATTCACGTGCTGCTGGTAAGTTTCTTCGCCAGCCGCCATGACCCACTGCGCCTGGCACTGCTGCAGTTCATGACCTGCGCAGTCCTGAGCCTGGTTCTGGCGGTGATTTTCGAAGAAATCCAACTGGACGCCATCCTGGCTGCCGGCCCGGCCATTCTTTATGGTGGTCTGTTCGGCGTAGCAGTCGGCTTTACTCTGCAGGTGGTGGCACAGAAGCATGCCATCGCCTCCCACGCCGCCATCATCCTCTCTCTGGAAGCGGTATTCGCCGCCATTGCCGGTGCTCTGCTTCTGGGCGAAACACTGGCGCTGAAAGGTTACTTCGGCTGTGCGCTGATGTTCGCCGGCATGCTGCTCGCACAACTGTGGCCGAAAAAGGCCTGATCAGAGGAAAGGCTTGAGCGCCTGGTGTGCCGGACTCTGTTCGTTCAGCACACGCCGGTGCTTGGCATCCAGATAATGCTCGGTGAACAGATCCAGCCAGGCGTCCAGCGCATGGGCGGCCTGGTCTTCACCGGCCAGCTCCAGACACAACGCCGCTACCTCGGCCGTACACAGATGCTCGTCATGCTTGGAGCGGCGCAGACGGTAGCGTGAGAGCTGTTCAGGACGCAGGCTGAGCACGGGAAAACGGTTCAGGTACGGACTCTTGCGAAACATCTTGCGCGCCTCGGTCCAGGTGGCGTCGAGCAGGATGAACAGCGGCCGCTTACCCGTGTCGAGTGGCGGCAACGCCTCGATCACTCGTTCTGGCTCAACATATTCGCCCGGGAACACCACGCAGGGCGCGTACTGCGGATCCTCCAGCAGGGCCAGCAGGCGCGGGTCGACCTCGGTACGCAACCAGCCGAAGGCGTGGGTGTCCGGCACCAGATCGGCAATCAGCCAGCCGGTGTTGCTCGGTTTCAGCGCCTCTACGTCATACATCAACAGGCACATGCCGGCCTGCACCTCGACCTTGGGTCGCCAGGCGCACAGGCAATAACTGGGGATAACCCGACAATCCGGGCAGCGCTCGGCACGCGAGCCACGAGCAACAAAAGGCTTACGGCTACGCGCCAGGCGCTCGGCACGCAAGCGGGCGACGGCATGACTCATGGAAAACTCCGGCGAGAGGGGCGCGCAGTCTACAGCCAGCCCGGCCTGGGGTTAAGATGGCGACAATCGAACCCGACCGACGATTACCGGTCGAAGGCCGCATAGTCGCCACCGGAGAGTTCCATGCTACGTCTTGCCTCACTCATTGCCCTGCTGTCTCTGCTACCCGGCGCTCACGCAGCCTCACTCAAGGAGCAGGAGCTGCGCCAACTACTGGGACAAGTCGCCCAGCAAAGCAGCATCGGCACGCCACGCGCGATCAATGCCGACATTCTCGATCAGGGCTACACGGTGGAGGGTACAGAGCTGATCAACCATCTCAGCGTTCGCCCAGCCCATGCTGAGCAGATGCGTGCCAACCCGGATAGCGTCCGCGCCCAGTTGACCAACAGCGTGTGCAGCAACCCCGGTTATCAACAATTGCTGCTCAAAGGCGCGGCACTTCGCTATGAGTTCAGTGAATTCAAGAGCAACCTGCCCGTCGCCACCGAGCGCTTCAGTGCAGCCGATTGCCCAGCGCCTTGATCACCGGCTGGCAGCACTATCCCTTCGAGGCTTTGTCCTGCTCATCGTCAGCCCTGATTTCTGCCAGCAAGGCCTCCATGTAGCGCGAGCGCCGCACACCTCCCTCCAGCCGGCGCAAGCACTCTTCTTCCAGGCTCAAACCATTGCTGCGGGCGGCATGCACCAACAAACGGTACAGATCCAGATTCAGCTCCAGTGTCAACTTGGGCATACCTGCCCCTCCCATCCTGTTAAGCGCCTGCTCTGCTACCGATAAAGCCCCATTCGAGCAGCTTCAACTGAAGTAAATCAGAGGAATTGCCACTCTCTAGCTCAGGAGACGAGCGGTGAAGCCTAAATGTTCGAATGCTCACAAGGCTCTAGCACGCGGATCCGGCCATACTCTCAGGAAGAGCCCAGCACCATAGAAGTGGTTGCAGCGGGCCACCCCAGAAGGAAACGAACATGCCTTATGAACCGGACGACTATCTGTCCCGCCACTTCCAGACCAGCGGCATCGACTTGAACAGCAAGGTCGATGAACTCACCTCCCTCATCGTTCCGCCGGGCAGCGTCAACCTGCCGCTCTACCGGGAAATGCTCACGACGGTGATTCGCATGGCCCAGGCGGACCGGAATCGATGGGACGCCAAGATCATGCTGCAGACCCTGCGAGAAATGGAAACTGCATTCAGCAGGCTCGAAGACTTCAAGCGCCGCCGCAAGGTAACGGTGTTCGGCTCGGCGCGCACACCCGTCGACCATCCCGTCTATCAGTTGGCCCGCGAACTTGGCCAGACCCTGGCTCGTCTCGACCTGATGGTCATCACTGGCGCCGGCGGCGGTGTAATGGCCGCCGCCCATGAAGGCGCCGGGTTGGAAAACAGCCTGGGATTCAATATCACTCTCCCCTTTGAGCAAAGTGCCAACCGCACCATCAGTGGCAGCCCACACCTGCTGTCATTCCACTTCTTCTTTCTGCGCAAGCTGTTCTTCGTCAAGGAAGCCGACGCACTGGTGCTCTGCCCAGGAGGGTTCGGCACCCTGGACGAGGCGCTTGAAGTCATGACCTTGGTACAAACCGGCAAGAGCCCTCTGGTTCCTATCGTTCTGCTCGACGAGCCTGGCAGCAACTATTGGGAGTCGGCACTGCAATTTCTGCGCGAGCAACTGCAGGATCGCCACTACATCCTACCCAGCGACCTGCAACTGGTGCGTCTAGTACACAGCGCCGAAGAAGCAGGTCAGGAGATTGCGCGTTTCTACTGCAACTTCCATTCATCCCGCTGGCTCAATAGCCACTTCGTGATTCGTATGAACCAACCACTCAATGCTTCTGCACTGGAAACACTTAACAGGGAATTCAGCGATCTCTGTTTGAGCGGCAGCTACCTGCAGCAATCATTCTGCGAAGCAGAAAGCGACGAACCGGAACTCTGTGCCCTGCCACGCCTGGCCTTTCACTTCAACGCCCGCAAACACGGGCGATTGCGCGAACTGGTGGACTTCATCAACCTGCCACAGAACTGGCAGCAGAAAGACGGTCACTCCCTTACCTAGAAAACAAAAGACCCGCGATGAGCGGGTCCAAAACAGAATCCGAAGAGGGGAGGCTTCGGACTCAAAGGGAATTCAGTCCAGGCTGGCGCCACGTAACAGTCGGCCTATCTGCTCCTGGGCATAGCCGCGATAGGCAAGGAAGCGCATCTGCTTGGCCTTCTCACGCATGTCCTTGGGCAGATCACCACCGAACTTGCGCTGCCACAGGTCACGTAGCTGCTCTGCCCAGTCAACAGCAGACTCACTCAGCGCCTGCTCAATGGCATCCCGTGGCAGCCCACGCTGAGCCAGTTCCTCGCGAATCCGCAGCGGTCCATACCCTCCGCGCGCACGACTGGCCACGAAACTCTCCAGATAGCGTGCTTCCGACAACAAGCCCTCTTGCGCCAAACGCTCAAGGGCAGTGTCGATCAACTCATCCGGAGCGCCGCGCTGGCGCAGCTTGCGGGTCAGTTCGACCCGACCATGCTCGCGCCGTGCCAGCAAATCCATCGCGGCGCGGCGCACTGCAACCGGCGTATCCAAGAGGACGCTCATAGCGGCGTTCAGATGACTCAGGCTTCCAGATCTGCCGTTTCATCGGCATCGACTTCCGCCGCGCCACGGTTGTTGCTGGCAACCAGCAGCTTCTCGCGAATGATCTTTTCAATGGCGCTGCCGGTTTCCGGGTTGTCTTCCAGGAACTTGGCAGCGTTGGCCTTGCCCTGGCCGATCTTGCTGCCCTGGTAGCTGTACCAGGCGCCGGACTTCTCCACCAGACCGAGCTGCACACCCAGGTCGATGATCTCGCCCGTGCGGTAGATGCCCTTGCCATACATGATCTGGAACTCGGCCTGACGGAACGGCGGGGCCACCTTGTTCTTCACTACTTTGACGCGGGTCTCGCTGCCGACCACCTCGTCGCCTTCCTTCACCGCACCAGTACGGCGGATGTCCAGACGTACGGAGGCATAGAACTTCAGAGCGTTACCGCCGGTGGTGGTTTCCGGGTTGCCAAACATCACGCCGATCTTCATGCGGATCTGGTTGATGAAGATGACCAGACAGTTGGCGTTCTTGATGTTGCCGGTGATCTTGCGCAGCGCCTGGCTCATCAGGCGTGCCTGCAAGCCAACGTGGGCATCGCCCATTTCACCTTCGATCTCGGCCTTGGGCACCAGAGCAGCCACGGAGTCGACGATGATCACGTCCACGGCATTGGAGCGCACCAGCATGTCGGTGATTTCCAGGGCCTGCTCACCGGTATCCGGCTGCGAGACCAGCAGGTCATCGACATTGACGCCGAGCTTGCCGGCGTAGTCCGGATCCAGCGCGTGTTCGGCGTCGACGAAGGCACAGGTGGCCCCCATCTTCTGGGCTTCGGCAATGACCGACAGGGTCAACGTGGTCTTACCGGAAGATTCCGGACCGTAGATTTCGACGATACGACCTTTCGGCAGACCGCCGATGCCAAGGGCAATATCGAGGCCGAGGGAACCGGTGGAAATGGCCGGAATGGCCTGGCGGTCGTGGTCGCCCATACGCATCACGGCACCCTTGCCGAACTGCTTCTCGATCTGGCCCAGGGCTGCCGCCAACGCGCGCTTCTTGTTCTCGTCCATTTCCATCCTCACGTGATCAAAGGGAGCCGGTCGCTCGCCAACAACTGTATAAGTAGACAGTAGTATTCCATAAGGCAAGTCGCCCGCCTACCCCTGCTGGGGATTTTCTCCTGCCGCCAGTCGGAGTACGCCCTGCAATGCCCGCTCGACCGTTTGCCGGCGCACGTCGCCACGATTTCCTGCAAACAGGCAACACTCACTGTACAACTGCTCGCCCGAGGCCCAGGCCAGCCAGACAGTACCGACCGGCTTTTCCACCGAGCCGCCATCAGGGCCCGCAATACCGCTGACCGCCACGGCAAAGCGTGCGCCACTGGCTTTCTGCGCACCGGTCACCATGGCTTCGACCACCTCGCGACTGACCGCCCCAACCTGCGAGAACAGCGCTGCAGGCACGTCAAGCTGAGCCGTCTTCTGAGCATTGGAATAGGTGATGTAACCTGCCTCGAACCAGGCCGAACTACCGGCAATACGAGTGATGGCCTCGGCGATACCGCCACCGGTGCAAGACTCGGCGGTACTGATCTGGGCGCCCAGCGCCTTGAGCCGCGAGCCCAGCTGCTCGGCCAACTGCGTGATCGAATCCATATGCTCTCCGGGGTGAAACGGAACAGGGGGATACCCTACACTACGCGCTTTTGCGATTTCAGCCGGACCGTAGAACATGAGCGATTTGTCAGCCCACACCCCGATGATGCAGCAGTACTGGAAGCTGAAAAACCAGCATCCGGACCTGATGATGTTCTACCGCATGGGCGACTTCTACGAACTGTTCTACGAGGACGCCAAGAAGGCCGCAGCCCTGCTGGAAATCACCCTCACCGCGCGCGGTCAGTCCGCCGGCCAGGCCATCCCCATGGCAGGTATCCCCTTCCACTCAGCCGAGGGCTATCTGGCGCGCCTGGTGAAGTTCGGCGAGTCAGTGGCGATCTGCGAGCAGATCGGCGATCCGGCCACCAGCAAGGGGCCGGTGGAGCGCCAAGTCGTCCGCATCATCACGCCAGGCACCATCAGTGACGAGGCACTGCTCGACGAGCGCCGCGACAACCTGGTTGGCGCCGTACTGGGCGACGAGAAACTGTTCGGCCTGGCCACGCTCGACATCACCAGTGGCCGTTTCAGCGTGCAAGAGATCAAGGGCTGGGAAAACCTGCTGGCCGAGCTTGAGCGCCTGAACCCAGCCGAACTGCTGATCCCCGATGACTGGCCACAGGGCCTGCCGGCCGAAAAGCGTCGCGGCTCGCGGCGCCGAGCGCCCTGGGACTTCGAGCTGGACAGCGCGCGCAAGAGCCTGTGCCAGCAGTTCTCCGTACAGGATCTCAAAGGCTTCGGCTGCGAAGGCCTTACCCTGGCCATCGGCGCCGCCGGCTGCCTGTTGGCCTATGCCAAGGAAACCCAACGCACCGCCCTGCCGCACCTGCGCAGCCTACGCCACGAGCGTCTGGACGATACGGTCATCCTTGACGGCGCCAGCCGCCGCAACCTGGAGCTGGACACCAATCTGTCCGGTGGCCGCGACAATACCCTGCAATCGGTGGTGGACCGTTGCCAGACCGCCATGGGCTCGCGCCTGCTCACCCGCTGGCTGAATCGCCCGCTACGCGACCGCTCCGTACTGGAGGCACGCCAGGAGGCCATCGCCTGCCTGCTCGACCGCTACCGCTTCGAACTCCTGCAACCGCAGCTCAAGGACATCGGCGACGTCGAGCGCATCCTGGCCCGTATCGGTCTGCGCAATACCCGCCCGCGCGATCTGGCACGCCTGCGCGACGCCCTCGCCGCGCTGCCGCAACTGCAGAGCGCGATGACCGAGCTGGATGCCCCCCATCTGACCGAACTGGCAGTCAACATCCGTACCTACCCGGAGCTGGCCGACCTGCTGGCCCGCGCCATCATCGACAATCCGCCGGCGGTGATTCGCGACGGCGGCGTACTGAAGACCGGCTACGACGCCGAGCTGGATGAGTTGCAGTCGATCAGCGAGAACGCCGGCCAGTACCTGATGGATCTGGAGGTGCGAGAGAAGGAACGCACCGGACTGGCCAACCTCAAGGTCGGTTACAACCGCGTACACGGCTACTTCATCGAACTGCCCAGCAAGCAGGCCGAATCAGCGCCGGCTGACTACATCCGTCGCCAGACACTGAAGGGCGCCGAACGCTTCATCACTCCGGAACTGAAGTCCTTCGAGGACAAGGCGCTATCGGCCAAGAGCCGCGCCCTGGCCCGCGAGAAGCAGCTGTACGAGGAACTGCTGGAGCTGCTTATTACCCAGCTTGCCCCGCTGCAGGATACCGCCGCCGCCCTTGCAGAGCTGGATGTACTGGCCAACCTGGCCGAGCGTGCGCTGAATCTCGATCTCAATCGCCCACGTTTCGTCGAGGAACCCTGCCTGCGCATTGATCAGGGTCGCCATCCGGTCGTCGAGCAGGTACTCGACACCCCATTTGTCGCCAACGATCTAGGACTGGACGACGACACCCGCATGCTGATCATCACCGGCCCGAACATGGGCGGTAAATCGACCTACATGCGCCAGACTGCTTTGATCGTGTTGCTGGCCCATATCGGTAGCTTCGTTCCCGCGGCGGCTTGCGAGCTGTCGTTGGTCGACCGCATCTTCACCCGCATCGGCTCATCCGACGACCTGGCAGGCGGCCGCTCCACCTTCATGGTGGAGATGAGTGAAACCGCCAACATTCTGCACAACGCCACCGATCGCAGCCTGGTACTGATGGACGAGGTGGGTCGCGGCACCAGTACGTTCGACGGCCTCTCGCTGGCCTGGTCGGCCGCTGAGCACCTGGCCAAACTGCGCGCCTGGACCCTGTTCGCTACCCACTACTTCGAGCTGACCGTGCTACCGGAGAGTGAACCGGTGGTCGCCAATGTGCACCTCAACGCCACCGAGCATAACGAGCGCATCGTCTTCCTCCACCATGTACTGCCTGGCCCGGCCAGCCAGAGCTATGGCCTGGCCGTTGCTCAACTCGCAGGCGTCCCCAGCCCGGTCATCAAGCGCGCCCGCGAGCACTTGGCACGGCTGGAGACCACCAGTCTTCCTCATGAAGCAACACGCAGCGCGTCAGCGCAGGTAGGCGCACCGTTGCAGAGCGACATGTTTGCCGCTCTGCCGCATCCGCTGCTGGAGGCATTGGGCAAGATCAATCCGGATGATCTGACACCACGCCAAGCTCTTGAGCTGTTATATACATGGAAGACGCAGATCTAACGCCAAGCGGCCCAAGCTGATAGAATCGCGCGCAATTTTACGACTGCCCGGTTTACAGCCTGAGCCGCGGCCAATACTGAGCGCCTGCAAACCCGCATAGACGGGTTCAGGCCGCCGCCCGAGGAGAGAATCTGAGATGACCTTCGTCGTTACCGACAACTGCATCAAGTGCAAATACACCGACTGCGTGGAAGTCTGCCCGGTAGACTGCTTCTATGAAGGTCCTAACTTCCTGGTCATCCATCCGGACGAGTGTATCGACTGTGCACTGTGCGAGCCCGAGTGCCCCGCCCAAGCCATCTTCTCTGAAGATGAGGTACCCGAAGATATGCAGGAGTTCATCGAACTGAACGCCGACCTGGCCGAAGTCTGGCCAAACATCACCGAGAAGAAAGATGCGCTTGCTGACGCCGAGGAATGGGACGGCGTGAAAGACAAGCTGCAGCATCTGGAGCGCTGATAGCGCATGCGAAAAGGCCCGCTTATGCGGGCCTTTTACTTTTCTGCAGGCAAAAAAAGGGGCGGTGTTACCCGCCCGCTCTTTCTTCCCTGCTCCCTGAGAATCCTTTCATCATCCTGATGAACCGCATCCAGCGGTTGATCCTGAGTCGCCATCCTGACAACCGTGCCGTTTCCCTTGGCACGGCTTCATATTAGCGCCTCACTTGGGTAGAACAAGCCCGCCACAGACCCCGGCCAACGCCATACATCCCCCAAATAGGGCCATAAAAACCTTATACATCAAATACTTACAAAAAATAAGGAGCCGGAATAGTTACCGGCCAACACCTATAAACCGAGATCGCTTACAACCTGCGTAAGCAATCGCTTACAAGCAGCGCATAAAAAACCCGGCTTGAGCCGGGTTTTGAGCAGCTAAGCAGCCTTACTGGAACAAGGCGTCGCTCGACAGACCATTCTTCTCAAGGATCTCCCGCAGACGCTTGAGTGCTTCGACCTGAATTTGCCGCACTCGCTCACGGGTCAGACCGATCTCCTGGCCGACCTCCTCGAGCGTGCAGCTCTCATGACCACGCAAGCCAAAACGGCGCACCACCACTTCGCGTTGCTTGTCGGTCAGTTCCGACAGCCACTGATCGATGCTCTCTGACAGATCATCATCCTGCAGCAATTCGCAAGGATCGGTAGGACGATCATCGGTAAGGGTGTCGAGCAGCGTCTTGTCCGAGTCCGGCCCGAGGGATACATCCACAGAGGTGACCCGCTCATTGAGACCGAGCATGCGCTTGACCTCGCCAACCGGCTTCTCCAACAGATTGGCGATCTCCTCGGCAGACGGCTCATGGTCGAGCTTCTGGGTCAGCTCACGGGCTGCTCGCAGATAGACATTGAGTTCCTTTACCACATGGATCGGCAGTCGAATCGTACGGGTCTGGTTCATGATGGCCCGTTCGATGGTCTGGCGAATCCACCAGGTCGCGTAAGTAGAAAAACGGAAACCACGTTCCGGGTCGAACTTCTCTACCGCCCGGATCAACCCCAGGTTGCCCTCTTCGATTAGATCCAATAGCGACAGTCCGCGATTGACGTAGCGTCGTGCAATTTTCACCACCAGACGCAAGTTGCTTTCAATCATGCGCTTGCGCCCAGCAGGGTCGCCCTTCTGCGCCAGACGCGCAAAATGCACTTCTTCCTGTGGAGTCAGTAGTGGAGAAAAGCCGATTTCGTTGAGGTACAGCTGAGTGGCGTCTAGCGCCCGGGTGTAGTCGATGTATTTATGTTGCTTGAGAGTGCTGGTCGAATTTTTGGATTTGGCGCTGGAAGCCGGCAGCTCGTTTTCTTCTGCCCGCTCTTCCAGAACGATGTCCGGCTCCATCAAGAGCACTTCATCGTCGACGTCAAACTCCGGCGCTTCTTTGCTGAGTGCCATTGTTGTTGTCCCTTGCTGAGTTCGACAACAAGCCCTAGCGACGCCCACTCCAGTTACCCATCAGGAGAACCGGCCCCCCAAGATAGTCAATGACTAGCCTGCTGCCGACAGATTGCACGCCTGATGAATTGCTGGATGACTCCTTGGCAACACTAAAGCCCGCTCGTCCTACGCGTGGAACAAGTTGGCGGCAGGATCAACGGCGGGGCAGATACTGCAAAGGATCGACAGGTTTACCCTGACGGCGAATCTCGAAATGGAGCTTCACCCGGTCGGTTCCTGTGGAACCCATCTCGGCAATATGCTGTCCGACTTTGACCTGCTGTCCCTCCCGAACCAGCAACCTGCGGTTATGACCGTAGGCGCTTACGTAGGTATCGCTATGCTTGATGATGACCAGTTCGCCGTAGCCCCGTAATCCACTTCCGGCGTACACAACGGTCCCATCAGACGCAGCTAAAACAGGCTGGCCCAAATTCCCGGCGATATCAATTCCTTTATTCAAACTTCCGTTTGACGAGAATTTGCCGATCAGTACTCCAGAAGAAGGCCAGGCCCAGCCCTTTGCCGAGCGAGTAACGGTTTCTACCTTGCCTGGGGCAGGCGCAGTACTGCTCACAGCAGGGGCTTTACTGACCGTTGCGGGCTTGGTTGCAGGCACGCTCTGGACGGGCGGACGACTGCTGACCACTGGCGTGGTGACTGGCGTGGCCGGTCTACTCGGCTGCACCGCTGCAGAAGCAGAAGATGGCGGCACACCAAAATGGATAGCCTGGCCAGGGCGAATCACATAGGGCGCCGAGATGTTGTTTCGCGCAGCCAGGGCTTTCCAGTCCCAGCCAAAACGAAAGGCAATCGAATAGAGCGTATCGCCACGCTGAACCCGGTACTGACCACTGGTGACTTGTTGTTGGTACTGACGCTGAGCCTGGGTACCGCTCTGCGTGCGGTCAACCACCTGGACCGGTCCCGACGGCTTGCTTGCGCAGCCTGCCAGCAAGGCTGCGAAAAACACTGCACCCAAGGCGTGGTGCTTTCGCTGCTGTGTGAGGCTCAATCCGTGCTCCCTTGGCGCTCTGCTTATAAGTGCGCGTATTGTGCCGGAATTATTCGGCAGAACCAGCGCTTTGCTGTTGCCGCCCTGCCAGCCACTCGAGACCGAGCACAAGCACTACGCCGGCCACCGCCAGCATAATAGCCAGCATCCACTGCGAATCCTGCCCGACCAGGCTGGTGAACTGCGTCGGCCAGAGGTTTTCCTGCTGCAACGGGACTTGCTGACCATGGCTGTCGGAACGCCAGGTCAGCGTCTGCTTCCAGGGCCAGACCTTGTTTAGTGAGCCGAGCATCAGGCCGGTGAGGAAGGCCAGGGTCAGATCACGATAGTGCGACAGCAACCAGCTGAGCAGGCGTGAAAAACTGAGGATACCGATCAGACAACCCGCCGCGAATACGGCCAGCACAGCCAGATCAAGACTTTTGACCGCGCCCAGCACGACGGCATAAAGCCCCATCAACAGCAGCAGGAAACTGCCGGAAATACCCGGCAGGATCATGGCGCAGATGGCGATGGCGCCCGCCAGGAACAGGCTTAGCGGATCACTGCCCCACTGCATGGGCGAGGCTACGGTAATCCACCAGGCGAAGGCGATACCCACCACAAAACTGAACACGCGCGTCCAGTTCCAGCGCCCGATCTCCCGAGCCACCAGATGACTGGAAACCAGAATCAGGCCGAAGAAGAACGACCATAGTGGAATCGGATGCGTATCCAGCAGCCAGGTAATCAGACGCGCCAGGCTGAACACACTGGTGAGAATCCCGGCGAACAGCACCAGCAGGAAATTGACATTGGCGATCTGCCAGGCCTTGGCCACCCGACCACGCAGTAACTGCACCAGCGCTTCGGGCACGCTGGCGATGGAACGCAGCAATTCATCGTAGATGCCCGTGATGAAGGCAACAGTGCCACCAGAAACGCCTGGCACCACGTCAGCTGCCCCCATTGCCATGCCTTTGCCGAACAACAGGAAATAATTTTTCATCGCGCTTTCCGTAGCAGGAGCGGATCAGGCCAAAGGCCCATTGAGCAAGGGAACGAAACGCACCAGATCAAGCACATGCCGGCTATAGCCGTCCTCTTCACGCACGATCAGCAACAATTCCTGGGTTTCCCCGGAGCCCACCGGAATCACCAGGCGTCCACCGATGGCGAGCTGGTCCAGCAGCGACTGCGGCACCTCCGCCGCAGCGGCCGTGACGATGATGCCGTTGTACGGGCCCAGCGCATTCCAGCCATCCCAGCCATCGCCCCAGCGAAACACCACATTGCGGATATTCAGCGAGGCCAGGCGTTCTTTGGCGCGCTCCTGCAGGGACTGGATGCGCTCCACCGAAAATACCCGTTCTACCAATTGGGTCAGTACGGCGGTCTGGTAGCCGGAGCCAGTACCGATCTCCAACACCTTGTCCAGCGGGCCGCCGGCCAACAACAGCTCGGTCATGCGTCCGACGATATAGGGCTGGGAAATGGTCTGGTTATGACCGATAGGCAGCGCGGTGTCCTCATAGGCACGATGAGCCAAGGCCTCGTCCACGAACAGATGACGCGGCGTGCGGCGGATGACTTCCAGCACATGTGGATTGGAAAGGCCCTCTTCATACAGGCGCTCGATCAGACGCTCGCGGGTACGCTGCGAGGTCATGCCAATACCATGGCGCTGTTGCATGTCCGGCATCACAGCAGGCCCTCCAGCCAACCTTCGATGCTGCCGAAGGCCTCGTTGAAGGTGCGATCCAGCTGCAGCGGGGTAATCGACACATAGCCCTGCATCACCGCATGGAAGTCGGTGCCCGGGCCGCCGTCTTCGGCATCACCGGAGACGGATATCCAGTAGCCTTCCTTGCCGCGTGGATTGAGCTGTTTGACCGGCGCTGCCGCGCGCGCACGGTGCCCCAGACGGGTCAGTTGCACACCGCGGATATGCTCCAGCGGCAGGTTGGGCACGTTGACGTTGAGCACGGTACGCGGCGGCAGGTCGAGCCGATCATGGGCCTCGACCAGCTTGCGCGCGAAATAGGCCGCCGTCGGCAGGTTGTCGGGCTGGCGCGACAGCAGCGAGAAGGCGAACGCCGGCCTGCTCAGAAAGCGCCCCTCCAGGGCGGCCGCCACGGTGCCGGAATAGAGTACGTCATCACCCAGGTTGGCACCCAGGTTGATACCCGACACCACCATATCCGGCACCGGGTCGAGCAATGCATTCAGGCCAAGGTGGACACAGTCGGTCGGCGTGCCGTTGAGGCTGATATAGCCATTGGGCAGCGTCGAAGGATGCAGCGGGCGGTCGAGCGTCAGCGCACTGCTGGCGCCGCTCTTGTCCTCGCTCGGGGCAATAATCACGCACTCGGCGTAGTCCTGCAGCGCGCCGTGCAGCACGGCGATACCGGGTGCCAGCACCCCGTCGTCGTTGGAGATCAGAATTCGCATGGAGTTTCCGTCTGCCCTGCCGGCAGTAGATCAACCAGTTCACGCACCACCGCGGTGGCGAAGCATCCGGCCGGCAGGACGAATTGCAGTTGCAGTATCTCGGGTTCCGGATAATGCCACGTCAAACCGGTGATGGGGAGGCGCAGGATACGCCGTTCGTGCGCCATGCCCGCAGCGACCAGCCAGTCAGCCAGGGCAGGTTCATCCCCAGCCACCGCCTGCTCTAGGTCATGCGTGGAGGAGCCCGCCGGCGAAGCCCCTGCCCCCCACAACGGCCCGGTGGGGTGTAGGTCGAGGATCGCCAGGCGCGGGTCGCAGGTTTCCGCCTCACCGGCCATGAAGAAGCTGCGGCTGGTGGTGAAGGCCAGCAGATCGCCGACCAGAGCGGCATTCCACGTACCGGCCGCCACCCGGCGGGCCAACAGGCGATTGAACAGATAGCTGCGCGCCGCCGACAACAGACGCGAGCGGGTGTTGCGCTGCTCCGGCAGCTCCTTGCGCTCGGCGAAGGCTCGCGCATCGAGCACATTGCCGCCCTGCCAACCAAAGCGCTGCAACCCGTAGTAGTTGGGCACGCCCTGCTCACGAATGGTCTGCAGACGCTGCTCCAGGGCTTCGCGGTCGCCATGCAGATTGGTCAGGCGCAGGGTGAAACCGTTGGCCGAGTGGGCTCCGCGCTGCAGTTTGCGCGAATGACGCACGGTTTTGAGAATACTCAGGCTGTCACTTGCGGCCGCGCTCAGATCCGGATCGCTCTTGCCTGGCAGGTGCAGGCTGAACCACTGCCGGGTCAGTGCCTGGCGATCCTTGAGGCCGGCATAGCTGATATTGCGCTGTGACACACCCGCGGCACGAGCCAGGCGGCGGGCCGCTTCCTCGGTGTTCAAGCCACGCTTTTCCACCCACAACCAGAGATGTTCACCTTGCCCGGACAGCGGAATTTCCAGCACCTCATCGACCTGGAAGTCCTCGGCCACCGCCTTGAGCACTGCAGTGCCACAGGGCTCGCCATGGGCGCGCGGGCCCAGCAGTTGCAGCTCGGTCATGCCTTGAACAGCAGCGCCACGGCGTGAACCGCGATGCCCTCCTCACGCCCGGTAAAACCCAGCTTCTCGGTCGTAGTGGCCTTGACGTTGACCGCATCCAGCTCGACCTGAAGATCTTCGGCGATTCGCTCGCGCATGGTCTGGATATGCGGCGCCATCTTCGGCGCCTGGGCGATGATGGTGGCGTCGATATTGCCGACCACATAACCCTTGGCCTGGATCAGCCCCAGCACATGACGCAGCAGGGCACGGCTGTCGGCCCCCTTGAAGGTGGGGTCGGTGTCGGGAAAGTGTTTGCCGATATCCCCCAACGCACAGGCACCGAGCAACGCATCACTCAGCGCATGCAACAGCACGTCGCCGTCGGAATGGGCAATCAGACCGAACTTGTGGGGAATACGCACGCCGCCGAGGGTAATGAAGTCACCCTCGCCGAACCGGTGCACGTCATAGCCATGGCCAATACGCATGATCGTTACCCTTTTGAACAGGGCCGGGATTCTACCCGAAAGGACAGAGGGTGCGACCGATTCGCAACTGGCGAAGACGAAATGCGCTGCAGGCCGCCGGCACCAAGCCGCTCAGCGCCTTGCCTCGGGACCACATGGTAGCCACGAACAGCAGCGTCAGGCACTTGCTCGGCGGAGCCTGCTTAAAAAAGTTGAATGTTTCAGCCCGGTGGCGAGTCGATAGAACCGTCTTTCTAGCAAAGAGTGGAGACCATCATGGCCCTAGCCAAAAAACCGGTAGTCGCAAAAACCAAGGCAAAGACCGTTGCCAAGAAGCCCAAGGGTGATGGCCTGGCGATCAACACCAGCGTCGGTAGCAGCGCCCGCGAAAAGGTCGCCGAGGCGCTGAGCAAAGCCGTGGCCGACAGCTACACCCTGTATGTGAAGACGCTGGGCGTGCACTGGAACGTGCAAGGCCAGAACTTCTATGGCCTGCACAAACTGACTGACGAGCAGTACAACGAACTGCATCAGGCGGCCGATGCAATTGCCGAGCGCATTCGTGCCCTGGGCAAGTTCGTCCCCACCGGGGCCGAGACCTTCCGCGCGCTGACGGTGATCGACAACGAGGCGCCGCACAAAGCCACGGCGCAGATGATCCAGCAACTGGTCAAGGACAACGAGGCGGTGGCCCGGCGCATGAGCGAGTTCGCCGAACTGGCGGAAGAAGCCGGCGACCTGTTCACCCACGACATGCTGGTCGCACGCATCGGCGTGCATGAGGAAAATGCCTGGATGCTGCGCTCCAGCCTGGGCGAATAAGCCGAGAAAAGAAAAGGGCACCCGGCGGTGCCCTTTTGCCTCAGCGACTCAAAGCCTGCGCGTGATGGCGCAGGTGGTCATCGATAAAGCTGGCGATGAAGTAGTAACTATGGTCATAGCCTGGCTGCAAACGCAGCGTCAGCGGGTGACCGGCCGCATCGGCGGCCGCCTGCAGAGCCTGGGGCTTTAGCTGGTTCTCCAGAAAATCGTCACGATCGCCCTGGTCGACCAGGATCGGCAGCTTCTCCTTCGCCTCAGCCAATAGCGCACAGGCATCCCACTCTCGCCACAGGGCACGATCGCTCCCCAAGTAATGGGAGAACGCCTTCTCGCCCCAAGGGCAATCCAGAGGGTTGCTGATCGGCGCAAAGGCCGACAGCGACTGATAGCGCCCCGGATTCTTCAACGCGCAAATCAACGCTCCGTGCCCTCCCATGGAGTGGCCGGCAATGCCGCGCTTGTCGCTGGCCGGGAAGTTGGCCTCGATCAGCGCCGGCAACTCCTGCACCACGTAGTCGTACATGCGGTAATGCCGCGCCCAGGGCTCCTGGGTGGCATTGATGTAGAAGCCCGCGCCGAGACCGAAGTCCCAGGCCTTGTCGGCATCGTCCGGCACACCCTCTCCACGCGGGCTGGTGTCCGGCGCAACGATGATCAGGCCCAACTCGGCGGCCAGCTTCTGCGCGCCGGCCTTCTGCATGAAGTTTTCGTCGGTGCAGGTCAGCCCGCTCAGCCAGTACAGCACCGGCAGCCTGGCGCCCTGCTCGGCCTGCGGCGGCAGGTAGACGGCGAACACCATGTCGCAGTTGAGCGCGGTGGAGCGGTGCCGATAGCGCTTGTGCCAGCCACCGAAGCTCTTGTTGCTGGAAACGATTTCAAGGGTCATGACAAACCTCGACGAGGCTGGGAGCCAAGCTCCCGACCTGCAACTCAGAAATGGATGACGGTGCGGATGCTCTTGCCTTCGTGCATCAGGTCGAAAGCCTCGTTGATCTGCTCCAGGCCCATGGTGTGGGTGATGAAGGTATCCAGCGGGATCTCGCCGCTCTGCGCCTTCTCCACATAGTTCGGCAGCTCGGTACGGCCTTTCACGCCACCGAAGGCGCTGCCACGCCAGACACGGCCGGTGACCAGCTGGAACGGACGGGTGCTGATCTCTGTACCGGCCGGCGCCACGCCGATGATGGTCGACTCGCCCCAGCCCTTGTGACAGCACTCCAGCGCCGCGCGCATCAGCTGCACATTGCCGACGCACTCGAAGCTGTAGTCGACGCCGCCGTCGGTCATCTCGACGATCACGTCCTGGATCGGCTTGGCGTGGTCCTTCGGATTGACGAAGTCGGTGGCGCCCAACTCACGGGCCACGTCGAACTTGGCCGGGTTGATATCGATGGCGATGATGCGGCTGGCCTTGGCCATCTTGGCGCCGATGATCGCCGCCAGGCCGATGCCACCGAGGCCGAAGATGGCCACGGTGGAGCCTTCGCTGACCTTGGCGGTGTTGAGCACCGCACCGATACCGGTGGTGACGCCGCAGCCGAGCAGGCAGACCTTTTCCAGCGGCGCTTCCTTGGGAATCACCGCGACCGAGACTTCCGGCAGCACGGTGTACTCGGAGAAGGTCGAGCAGCCCATGTAGTGGTACACCGGCTCGCCGTTGTAGCTGAAGCGCGTGGTGCCGTCCGGCATCAGGCCCTTGCCCTGGGTGGCGCGCACCGAGCTGCACAGGTTGGTCTTGCCCGAGGTGCAGAACTTGCACTGGCGGCACTCGGCCGTGTACAGCGGAATCACGTGGTCACCGACCTTGACCGAGGTAACACCCTCGCCCACCGCCTCGACGATGCCGCCGCCTTCATGGCCAAGGATGCAGGGGAACACGCCTTCGCTGTCCTGGCCGGACAGGGTGTAGGCGTCGGTGTGGCACACGCCGGTGGCGACGATGCGCACCAGCACCTCACCGGCCTGGGGCGGTGCCACATCCACTTCGACGATTTTCAGCGGTTCGTTCGGGCCGAAGGCCACGGCGGCGCGGGACTTGATCATGAGTTCGCTCTCCAGCGGTTTGGCAAAGTGGCGAGAGTGTAGAACAGTGCCTTTCCAGGGATAATCGACATACTTGCAAAACATTATTGCCAAACAGGGATAATCCATGAGCCGTTGGGAAGGCCTTGATGAATTCGTCGCCGTGGCCGAACTGGGCCAGTTTGCCGCTGCCGCCAAACGCCTGGGCCTGTCTACCTCGCAGGTCAGCCGCCAGGTCGCGCGACTGGAGGAACGTCTGCAGACGCGCCTGTTCTACCGCAGCACGCGCAAGGTCACGCTGACCGAAGCCGGGCAGACCTTCCTGCAGCACTGCCAGCGCCTGCAGGACGCCCGCGAGGAAGCCCTGCGCGCCGTCGGCGACCTCAACGACGAGCCCAAGGGCCTGCTGCGCATGACCTGCGCAGTGGCCTACGGCGAGCGCTTCATCGTGCCGCTGGTCAATGCGTTCATGGCCCGCCACCCCCAGCTGCGAGTGGAGATCGAACTGAGCAACCAGACCCTCGACCTGTTGCACAGCGGCATGGACCTGGCCATCCGCCTCGGCCGTCTGCAGGACTCGCGCCTGATCGCCACGCGCCTGGCACCGAGGGTCATGCACCTGTGCGCGGCGCCCGACTACCTGGAACGCTATGGTCGCCCGCACTCGCTATCAGAGCTGAACCGGCACAACTGCCTGATCGGCAGCAGCGATCACTGGAGTTTCCAGCAGGAGGGGCGCGAACTGAGCCAGCGGGTACAGGGCAACTGGCGCTGCAACAGTGGCGAAGCGGTGCTGGACGCCGCCCTGCGCGGTTTCGGCCTGTGCCAGCTGCCGGACTACTACGTGCAACCACACCTGCGCAGTGGCGCGCTGGTCGACCTGCTGCCCCAGCAGCGCCCACCCCATACGGCGGTGTGGGCGCTGTACCCGCAGCAACGCCACCTCTCACCCAAGGTGCGCTTATTGGTCGATCTATTAAAGGAAGGCCTGGCCCAGCGCCCGGAATACCAACACCTCAGCGACTGAGTCTTGGCGACTCCCGCATCGCAGCGCGGGTTGGACGTAGCGAAGCCCGACGCAGACCGCCCGCCACCTACGCCGGCGTCAGACAATCCGGCCCCTCGAAAGCCGGATCGTTGACCAGGTTGGCCAACGCCCGCTCACGCAGCGGCGGCGGCGCCCCCTGCATCACCACCTGCAACTGTTCCGACGTGGCCTGCGGATCGAGCCAGATACGGGTCGCAGCCTGATCGAGCAATAAAGGGCGACGCAGATAACTGGCCTCGCGCGTCACCATCGCCACGCTGAGGTAGGTCTGTCCGGCAGTTGGATACAGCTCCCACACCCCCGCGCAATACAGCAGGCCCTCACTGCTCATCCAGTACGGACGTTTGCGGTTGGCCTGGCCGCGCCACTCGTAAAAACCGTTGGCCGGCAGCACGCAGCGACGCAGGCGAAAGGCCTCACGAAACATCGGCTGCTCGGCCAGGGTCTCGGCGCGGGCATGAGCCGGCGCCTTGGCGAAATCGTCCAGCCAGGCCGGGGTCAACCCCCAGCGACCAGCGGCCGCCTGCAACTCACCATCGGCCTGATGCAGGAACAGCACCTGGGCGCCGGGCGACAGATTCCAGCGCTGCGCCAGATCGACGGGAAAACCCGGCAAGCCGGAAATGGCCTGCGGCCAGCGAAACAGGGCGTAGCGTCCACTCATGCGGCAAAGGGGTCCAGTGAAGTGAGTCAACAGAGCAGCACGCCCGGGCAGCTCTCAGGCTCCTCGCCGGGCAGTGGCGCGGCGGCATTGTACGCGGCGATGAGAACCCGCGCTCGCTCGGCCTGCTGGTCCTCCACGCACAGGCCGAGCAAGCCCAGCGCCGGCAACTCCCCCACGGCCCCCAGCAGATGCCGCCCGGTCAGGTGCGCATCCACCCCCTCACTGGCCAGCATGCCCAGCAGCAATTCGGCCTCCAGCAGATCCTGCGGCTCATAGATTCGCTGCATTCAGTCATCCTCCCGCCGCACATCCAGGGACCAGTCGACGCCATCGGTGCGCAGATCGAACATAATCGGCCGGCAGCACACCGCACAGTCCTCGACATAGCACTGATCACCGCCAGACAGGTCGAGCACAGCCTCCACCGGTTCCCCGCAATAAGGACACTGATACATCTGTGTTTCCAGCATCACGGCCTCCGTGTGACTTGCCGGTATAATCGCCGGTCTATTGCAAGCCCCGCTTTATGCAGCCGGGCATTCCGAGCAGCCGACCGACGAGAACATGATGGGCGAATTCGATTCCATCCGACCTTATGCCGACCACGAAGTCCCCGCCGTACTTGCGCGCCTGTTGAGCGATGACACCTTTCTCGGCACCCTCACCCACTTCCGTTTTCCGCGCCTGGCCGGTCCTTTCGGCTGGCTGCTCAAACCTCTTATAGCCCATCGCCTGCGTTCACAGCTGGCCGATATCGCTTCGGTGGATGCCCTGCAGGCGCGCATCGAGCCCTATGTCGATCACAGCATCGAGCAGGCCACCGACGGCGTGACCTATTCCGGCCTGGAGCAGCTGAAGGCGGGCACGCCCTATCTGTTCCTGGCCAATCACCGCGATATCGTGATGGATCCGGCCTTCGTCAACTACGCGGTGTTCCACGCCGGCCTGCCGACGCCGCGCATCGCCATCGGTGACAACCTGCTGCAGCGCCCCTTCGTCAGCGACCTGATGCGCCTGAACAAGAGCTTCATCGTGCACCGCAACATCAGCGGGCGCCGCGAAAAGCTGGCGGCCTTCCAGTTGCTGTCCGGCTATATCAACCATTCGATCCGCGAAGAGGGCCAGTCGATCTGGATCGCCCAGGCCGAAGGCCGGGCCAAGGACGGTGACGACCGCACCGACTCGGCGATCCTCAAGATGTTCCACATGAGCCGCAAGGACGAGCCGTTCGCCGACGCCCTGGCCGCGCTCAATCTGGTGCCGGTATCGATCAGCTACGAGTACGACCCCTGTGACCAGGCCAAGGCCCGTGAACTGCAGATCCGCGCCACCAGTGGCAGCTACGAGAAGGCACAGGGCGAGGACGATGCCAGCATCGCCCTCGGCATCACCGGCTACAAAGGTCGTGTGCATGTGCACTTCGGCACGCCGGTACGCGAAGGCTTCGAGGATGCCAAGCAACTGGCCACGCTGATGGACCAGCATATTCTCAGCGGCTACCGCCTGTTCCCCGTGCATTACCTGGCCTACGCCCAGTGGGATAACCGCGACACCGAACTCGACGTGCCGACGGCCGAGCAGCTGTTTCCTGCCGCCGAACTGGAAAAGGCACGCACCGAGTGGCAGCGCCGTCTGGCGGCCTGCCCCGCCGAACAGCGCCCCTGGCTGATCGGCCAGTACGCCATGCCGGTGCGCAACCAGTACCGGGTCAAGGCCGGCCGCCCCCTGTAGCCGGCTGCAGCAGAGACGAAAACGGCAGCCCATGGGCTGCCGTTTTTCTTTCCCGCTTCCGTCAGAGGCCGGTGCTGTACCAGGACAGCAGCAGCGCTGCCCCCAGCGCTGCTGCCGAGAAACGGTAGAAGAAGCGATTGATGCGCAGGGCCGGCTCGTCCAGCAGCGAAGCCTGTTCGTCAAGTTCATCCATCTCAGCAGTCAGACGCGCCATCGCGCGCTGTTCACGCAAGCGAGTGGCCATCAGCAGCCAGCTGCCAGCCACCGCGAAGAACAGAGCCAGGGCATTGATGGTTTGTGCGGGATAGGTCGAGAACAGGGTCCAGAGGTACTGCAGGGACACGAAAATCACCTCAAGTGCACCATAAACAGGAAAAACCGGCACCAGAAGCAGGCAAGAGCGGCGCAAACAGCCTGCTAGCCGGGTCAAAGCGCCGATATTGCGCACCAGGAGAAGGCGCGGGACTCACAGTCAGAGGGGGCTCGGCGGGCAGTCTACTGGAAAGTGACTGTTTAGAAGCTTCGTTTCCGACGAGCGTTAGCCTTCATCACCAAATCGTCTGAAAACCGTCATAACACTGGCCTAGAGTTTGATACCTCTACAGTGACCCATCAGTCATTCGATATGGCCGGTGGCAACTTTAATAGCGGAGGAACCGCCATGCTCAACCCACAACCTGTTGATACCGACTACCTGATCGACTCGCTGGACGACGTGGAAGCCGTGGTAGAAGAGCTTTCCTTCAACGTGCACGACCACCACTGGCTGGTGTACTGCGCCCTCGGCGGGCATGAGCACTACGACCTGCCCGACATCGACGAACACACCGGCCTGAGCCTGCCCGAGCTGTACGCCGAAGCAGCCTGACCCCAGACAGCAAAAAGCCCGGCCAACTGGCCGGGCTTTTTCATGAACGCCCCATCACTGCTGGCTGAGCAGCTGGCCGATGGTCGGATCCTTGAAGGTGCGGGTCAGCGCATCGCTGAGCACATCGCTGACCAGCTTGGTGTTGGTTTCCTGATTCGGCGCCATGCCGAAACGCTGGTTCAGCGAGGCACCGTAACGGCCACTGTAGCGACGGCTGCTGTTCTGCACGTCGGCACGGAAGGTAGCGCTGATGTCAGCCTCGGTCACGTACATACCTTCTTTCGGCGACTGATACTTCAACTCGGCCAGCGTCAGGGTCAGCTGCGGGGCATTGTAGGCATTCGGGCTGGGGGTGAAGCCCAACAGGCGCACGGCAGCTTCGGCTTCGGCCTGCAGACGCGGCAGGATGTCCTTGCCCTGTACGCTAATGGCGCTGGTTTCCGGATACAGGCCGCCACGGGTACCCAGTACCGGAGACTGGCGCCCATCGACCACCCGCACCACCACCGGCTGCCCCTGGCCAACTGCCTGTAGCGGCGCCATCAGCTTGGGCTGCGGCTGCAGGTTCTGCGGGCTGTGGGCACAGCCAACGAGGGTAAGGCCGAAAGCGGCAAGCAGACCGAACAACAGGTGCTTCTTCATGGGCGATCTCCGAGAAGGTGATGGCGAAAAATGGCCGGCAGTATAACCAGCGGCCAGGGGCGCCGACAGCTGAGATTCTGACCCGGCATGGCTACGGCGGTTCCTGTCACGGCCTTGTCACCGAGACATGAGATAAAAGTCAGGCTTATCCGAGGAGAGCCACGCATGATGAGTCTCTGGTCCGTGTTCAGCCCGCGCACACGGATGCGCTGTTATGCCCTGCTGGATGCTCAAGGCACCTGTCGCGCCCTGCGTGAATCGCACCAGCCGCCTGCCGAACCAGGCTGGATCGAAGTACGCGAACTGCGCAACCAGTGGCTCGGCCAGCCGCTGCCCTGCTCGGCCCGCGTGAGGGTCGCCGTTCGCCCTGCTCATGCACTGGCCGCCTGAATCACAGACATGAAAAAGCCGCCCGAGGGCGGCTTTTTTGTTGCGGGCTGGCTCAGACCAGCTGCAGGGCCTTGGTGCTCTGCGTCACCACCTCGCGATAGAGCGCGGCATCTTCTTCTAGAGCCTTCTCGCGGGCCGGGAAGATTTCCTTCAGCTTGCGGGTCCAGGCTTCGCTGCCAGCCTGCTCGGCGAAGCAGCGCTCGATCAGGTTGAGCATGATCGATACCGTCACCGAAGCACCGGGCGACGCGCCCAGCAACGCGGCAATGGAGCCATCCTCGGCCGCCACCAGCTCGGTGCCGAACTGCAGGATGCCGCCCTTCTTGGCGTCCTTCTTGATGATCTGCACGCGCTGACCGGCCACTTCCAGGCGCCAGTCGGCCGGGTTCAGGGTCGGGTAGAACTTGCGCAGAGCCTCCAGGCGCTGGTCCTGCGACTGCATCACTTCCTTGATCAGGTAACGGGTCAGGTCGAAGTTGTCGCGCGCCACGGCGAGCATCGGGCCGATGTTGCCCGGACGCACCGACAGCGGCAGGTCGAGGAACGAGCCGTACTTGAGGAACTTGGTGGTGAAGCCGGCGTAGGGGCCGAACAGCAGCGAAGTCTTGCCGTCCACCACGCGGGTATCGAGGTGCGGCACGGACATGGGCGGTGCGCCCACTTCGGCCTGGCTGTACACCTTGGCCTGGTGCTGCTTGACCACGTCCGGGTTGTCGCAACGCAGCCACTGGCCACTGACCGGGAAGCCGCCAAAACCCTTGCCTTCCGGAATGCCGGACATCTGCAGCAGCGGCAGGGCACCACCGCCGGCACCGAGGAACACGAACTTGGCCTGCACGTCGCGGCGCTCGCCGGTTTCGGTGTTCTTGATCTCGGCGGCCCAGCCCTGGGCATTGCGGCTCAGGCCGACCACCTTCTGGTGGTAGCTCATGGTGACGCCGCCCTGGCTCTGCAGGTACTGCAGCAGCTGGTGGGTCAGGGCGCCGAAGTTAACGTCGGTGCCGTTGGCGGAACGGGTCGCGGCAATGCGCTCATCGGCCTGGCGGCCCTGCATCATCAGCGGCATCCACTCGGCCATCAGCGCCTTGTCTTCGGTGTACTGCATGTCCTCGAAGGCATGGTGCTGGCTGATCAGCTCGTGGCGTTTCTTGAGGAACGCAATGTCCTTGTCGCCACGCACGAAGCTCAGGTGCGGAACCGGGTTGATGAAATCCTTGGGCGAGCCGAAAGCGCTCTTGCCACACAGGTAAGCCCAGAACTGCTTGGAGACTTCGAACTGGGTATTGATGTGAACGGCTTTCTTGATGTCGATCGAGCCATCAGCCGCCTGCGGGGTGTAGTTCAGCTCACACAGGCCGGCGTGCCCCGTACCCGCGTTGTTCCACGGGTTGGAGCTTTCGATGGCACCGGAAGAACGGAGCTCGGCGATCTCCAGCTTGAGACTCGGGTCCAGCTCCTTGAGCAGCACCGCCAGGGTGGCGCTCATGATGCCGGCACCCACCAGCAGCACATCAACAGCTTCGTGATTGACTTGCGTCATTAACGCTTCTCCAAGATCTGCAGTACCAAGTCGTTGAAATCAGCCTTTTGAGCCGCACACCGACGTCTAATCACTGACAGCCAGACGAGTGTCTGGAGCTTCGGAGGCACCGGTATCGACAGCCGATGACTTGGCCTGGTTCGATCCCGAGCAACCTCGTCAGGCACGCACTGCCTGTGGGCAGACGTGCGTTCAATTCTTTAACCTTCCACCGGCGCATGCAGGCTCTGTGCCTGAGCGTACGGGGGATGCAGTACAGGCATCGCCCCGACAACCCTCTGCGGGCCGGTATTTTCCGGCGCGCAAGATACCACTTTGCCGCTAGCGCAGGCGCAAAAAATGCACAAACTCCGGCAAATGGTCATTTTGCATACGAATGATCAGGCTTTGGCCGCTTTCATCGCTTCGACATAGGGCTCGGCCTGGCGCTGATCCTGGATCAGGGCAATGAAGTCATTACCCTGGGCGTCCTTGGCATCCAGGTCATAGCCGGCTTCCTTGAAGAAGCCGAGAAAACGCTCGAAGTCATCAATGCGCAGGCCGCGATAGGCCTTGACCAGCTTGTGCAGGGAGGGCGGCGTGGCATCCGCCGGCTCGACGGCGAGGAACAGCTTGATGGCGTCGTCGCCGATTTCTTCGCCAATCACCTGTTTCTTGTCTTTACGCATCACGCACTCCAGCTAGCGGGTATCACGGGGCCGGCAGTTTACCCTTGCCCCGGGCGCCACTCAACGCGACTAAAGCACTGTTGGCGCGGCACAGCGACTCAGTCGCGCTGCCTGCCAGTGGAAAGACGGGAAGAAATCGGCCAGTACCGTTAAAACTGTGCCTTCATCCAGGCCAGGTAGGCCGCCGCCTCGGGTTCCCCCTCGCGCGGTGCCCAGCTTGCCTGCTCGGCCTCGACCAGTGGCCGGTAGGGGCCGGCCTTGCATTCGAACAGGATGCTGTCGGCCGCCAGCACGACCAGGGCGTGGAACTGGCCCGGTGCGAGGTCGACGCCAACGCAGTCACCACCTGCTTCGAGCAGGCGGGTCGAGCGGAGGCTGCCGTCTTCGCCGAACAGCAGCAGGCCGATGCGTCCCTGCAGCACCAGCAATGTCTCGGCCTTGTCGGCAGACAGATGGCGGTGCGGTGGAATATAGGTCTCTGGCTGCAGCCCCACCGTCAGGCGGTGGCAGGGCTCGCTCATCTCGTGCAGGTTGTGGTGGGCGCGCTGGCGCGGGCTCTCCCCGGCCTTGGCCGCCAGTTCGGCGAACAGGGCCCGGTCGAGAAAAGCAGGCGCCCGCACTTACAGGCCTTTGACGGCGTAGATACCTGCGGCGTTGCGCCAGTAGCCCTTGTAGTCCATGCCGTAGCCGAAGATGAAGCGGTCTTCGCAGGACAGCCCGACGTAATCGGCCTTCAGATCCGGACGTGCCTTGCGGTCGTGATCCTTGTCGATCAGCACGGCGGTGTGCACGGCACGGGCGCCAGCGTGCTTGCAGAACTCGATGATGGCAGACAGGGTGTGCCCTTCATCGAGGATGTCGTCGATGATCAGCACTTCGCGGTCGATGAAGGAGATTTCCGGCTTGGCCTTCCAGAACAGCTCGCCGCCGGTGGTCTCGCTACGGTAGCGGGTGGCGTGCAGGTAGGACAGCTCCAGCGGGAAGTTGAGCTTGGTCAACAGCTTGCCGGCAAAGATCAGACCGCCGTTCATCACGCAGAACACCACCGGGTTGCGCTCGGCCAGCTCGGCGCTGATGGCGACGCCCACCTGATCGATGGCCGCCTCGACCTGGGCCTCGGTGAACAGGCAATCGGCTTCGGCCATGACTTGACGGATTTGGGCGAGATCGGCGGACATGGCGGGCTCCGGTTAGCAGAGAGGGCTGCTGGCTAAAAAATGGGCGGCGAATGTACTCAGTGATGCGTTTCGGAGCAAGTCCGACAGCGCTTTTTCTGACCATTTGCTCAAGCCAGGCAGTAAACTGCGCGCCTTCAATCTGGCATGAGCAGTGCTTTACTCTAGCCAGAATTTGCCGCCAGGAGACTTTGCATGCCCATCCGCGAGATCCGCCACCCGCTGATCCGTCACAAAATCGGCCTGATGCGCCGCGCCGACATCAGCACCAAGAACTTCCGTGAACTGGCTCAGGAAGTCGGCGCTCTGCTGACCTACGAGGCCACCAACGACCTGCCACTGGAACACTACGAGATCGCAGGCTGGGCTGGCCCGGTACAGGTAGAGAAGATCGCGGGCAAGAAGATCACCGTGGTGCCCATCCTGCGCGCCGGCATCGGCATGCTCGACGGCGTACTCAGCCTGATTCCGGGCGCCAAGGTCAGCGCCGTGGGCGTGGCGCGCAACGAAGAAACGCTGCAGGCGCACACCTACCTGGAGAAGCTGGCACCCGAGATCGATGAGCGCCTGGCACTGATCATCGACCCGATGCTGGCCACCGGCGGCTCCCTCGTCGCTACCATCGACCTGCTGAAGAAAGCCGGCTGCAAGGAAATTCGCGCCATGGTGCTGGTCGCCGCACCGGAGGGCATCAAGGTCGTGGAAGACGCTCACCCCGATGTGATGATCTACACGGCCTCCATCGATCAGAAACTCAACGAGCACGGCTACATCATTCCCGGCCTCGGTGATGCCGGCGACAAGATCTTCGGCACCAAGCAGAAGGACGCCTGAGCATGAGCCAGCAGTTCAATGATCCACTCTGGCGCCAGGTGATTTCCGGCGCGCAGATGCTCTTCGTGGCCTTCGGCGCCCTGGTGCTGATGCCACTGATCACCGGCATGGACCCCAACGTCGCCCTGTTCACCGCCGGCATCGGCACGCTGCTGTTCCAGCTGGTCACCGACCGCCAGGTACCGGTGTTCCTGGCCTCCTCCTTTGCCTTTATTGCGCCGATCCTGGCTGCCAAGGGTCAGTTCGGCCTGCCGGCCGTGCTCGGCGGCATCGTTGCCGCCGGCCTGGTCTATGTGCTGCTCAGCGCCCTGGTACGGGTTCGTGGCGCCGGCTTCATCGACCGCCTGCTGCCGCCGGTGGTGATCGCTCCGGTGATCATCTCCATCGGCCTGGCACTGTCACCGGTGGCCGTGCACATGGCCATGGGCAAGACCGGTGATGGCGCCATGGAACTGGTGCCCTACCACACCGCGCTGATCATCTCGATGGCGGCGCTGGTCACTACCGTGGTGGTCGCCGTGCTCGGCAAGGGACTGCTGCGCCTGGTGCCGATCCTCGCCGGCATTGCCGTGGGCTGCGTGCTGTCGGCCTTCTTCGGCGTGATCAATACTGACGCCGTGGTTGCCGCGCCCTGGCTGGCCGTACCGGCCTTCGTCACTCCCGAACTGCACTGGGGCGCCATCCTGTTCATCGTGCCGGTCGCCCTGGCACCGGCCATCGAGCATATCGGCGGCGTGGTGGCGATCGGCAGCGTCACCGGCAACAACTTCATCAAGAAACCCGGTCTGCACCGCACCCTGCTTGGCGACGGCCTGGCCACCTCGGCCGCCGGCCTGTTCGGTGGCCCACCCAACACCACCTACGCCGAAGTGACCGGCGCGGTGATGCTGACCAAGAACTACAACCCGAAGATCATGACCTGGGCCGCCGTGTTCGCCATCGGCCTGGCCTTCATCGGCAAGTTCGGTGCCGCGCTGCAGGCCATTCCAGTGCCGGTGATGGGCGGCATTCTCTGCCTGCTGTTCGGCTCCATCGCCGTGGTCGGCCTGAATACGCTGATCCGCCACCAGGTGGATCTGTCGGAGGCGCGCAACCTGATCATCGTCTCCGTGCCGCTGGTGTTCGGCATCGGCGGCATGGCCATCGGTGGCAACGAATTCAGCCTCTCCGGCATCTCGCTGGCGGCGCTGGTGGCGTTGGGCCTGAACCTGCTGTTGCCGGGCGGCAGCGCCTGGCACAAGCACCCGCCGCTCGATCCTGACCTCTGAGGACTCCACCACATCCCTCTCCCATCACGGGAGAGGGATGACATGCCCTCTCAGAACGGCTCGGCAATGTACTTGAACGGATAGTTGGCCGCCTTGTACTTGCCGATCTTGCGCTTGGGCAGCTTGACCTTGGGCTGCTCCACCTTCTCGTAGGGAATCTGCTGCAGCAGATGGCTGATCACGTTCAGCCGCACCCGCTTCTTGTCTTCCGAACGCGCCACATACCAGGGCGCCCAGGGCGTATCGGTGGCGGCGAACATTTCATCGCGGGCCCGGGTGTAGTCGTCCCAGCGGGTGAACGACTTGATGTCCATCGGCGACAGCTTCCAGGTCTTGCGCCCATCGTCGATGCGCGCGTGCAACCGGCGCGCCTGTTCCTCGGGGCTGACTTCCAGCCAGTACTTGATCAGGATGATCCCGGACTCGACCATGTTGCGTTCGAAGGCCGGCGCCTGGCTGAGGAATTTATCCACCTGATCGTCCGTGCAAAAGCCCATCACCCGCTCGACGCCGGCGCGGTTGTACCAGCTGCGATCGAAGATCACCACCTCCCCGGCCCCCGGCATGTGGGTCAGGTAGCGCTGCACATACATCTGGCTCTTCTCCCGTTCGGTAGGCGCCGCCAACGCCACCACGCGGAAAATGCGTGGACTGACCCGCTCGGTAATGGCCTTGATGGTGCCGCCCTTGCCGGCCCCATCGCGCCCTTCGAACACGATCACCACCTTGGCCCCGCTGGCCACCACCCACTGCTGCAAGTGGACCAGCTGCACATGCAGCTTCTTCAGCTGCCCTTCATAGTCCTTGCGTTTCAACTGTGCTGCGGACTCCTGCTTGGCCATCCTGCCACCTCCGTACTCTTTCCCTGCAAGCGTAGGCAGGGAATCAACACATCGCACAAAACGCTGTAACAACAGGGCAACCTCGTGGTCTGGCCTATAACCAAGGGATAAACCCATCGACCGCTCATGAGGAACCCGCCATGCCCAGCCGCCGCCGTTTTCTTCAGCACAGCGCCAGCCTCGCCGCCCTGGCGACGCTGGCGCCCTGGCTGCCTTTCCAGCCAGCCATGGCCGTCAGCAACCTGATGCAACGCCCTATTCCCAGCAGTGGCGAGCTGTTGCCGGTGATCGGGCTGGGCACCTCACGGACTCATGATGTGGCGCTCAACGAAGAGCAGTTGGCGCCGCTACGCGAGGTGCTGCGCACACTGGTCAACGGCGGCGCCAGCCTGATCGATACCGCCCCCAGCTATGGCCGTGCCGAAGCCGTGTGCGGGGCACTGGCCGCCAAGGACGACATGCGCAAGCGTCTGTTCCTCGCCAGCAAGGTTTCGTCCAGTGGACGCGAGGCCGGGCAACGACAGATCGCCGCGAGCTTCGCCGCTCTGCGCACAGAGCGCATCGACCTGCTGCAGGTGCACAATCTGCAGGACACCGAGACCCAGCTGGGTCTGCTGCGTGAATTGAAGGAACAGGGCAAGGTGCGCTACATCGGCGTTACCCACTACCTGGACAGCGCCCACGAGCGTCTGCTGCAGGTGCTGCGCCGCGAGCCGGTGGACTTCGTCCAGTTCAACTACTCGGTGGGTGAGCGCAATGCCGAGCGCGAACTGCTGCCCTTCTGTGCCGACAAGGGCATTGCCGTGCTGATCAACCGCCCCTTCCAGCGTGCCGCACTGTTCGACAAGGTGCGCGGCAAGGACCTGCCCGATTGGGCGATGATTGAGCTCGGCGCCAGTTCCTGGGCCCAACTGATGCTCAAATTCATCCTCGCCAACCAGGCCGTCACGGCGGTGATCCCCGCCACGTCCAACCCGCGCTACATGGCCGACAACCTCAAGGCCGGCCAGGGCCAGCTGCCCAACGCGACCCAACGCCAGCGCATCATCGAGCTGTTCGCCTGAGCATGCGTCACCGTCTGGCCAGGGCAATCAACGCTGCGGACGATGAGCTGAACGCCGCACTGGCCGGCTTCGCCCTGTTCTTCTGCCTGTTCTGCGGCTACTTCATGCTGCGGCCCATTCGCGAGGCAATGGGCATTCAGGCCGGCGTGGAGCACTTGCAATGGCTGTTCAGCGCGACCTTCATTGCCATGCTGCTGGCCGTACCGCTGTTCGCCTGGCTCAACTCGCGGGTGCCGCGCCGGCAGTTCGTCGACTGGGTGTTCGGCTTCTTCGGTCTCAACCTGCTGGTGTTCGCCGTACTGTTCAGCGTGGCCGGCGAAGGCCTGTGGCTGGCACGCGGCTTCTATGTGTGGATCTCGGTGTACAACCTGTTCGTCGTGTCGCTGGCCTGGAGCCTGATGGCCGATGTGTTCGACACGCTGCAGGCCAAGCGCCTGTTTGCCTTTATCGCCGCCGGCGCCAGCCTCGGCGGTTTGAGTGGGCCGGCGCTCAGCGCTCTGCTGATCGCGCAGCTGGACGCTGCGGGGCTGATCCTGCTGACCAGCCTGTTGTTGGGGCTGGCTTTGTGGCTCAAACACTGGCTGATGGCCTGGCGAGAGCGGTGCGGGGCTGGACGGCCAGGCGCCGCCCCCAGCGAAAGTCCGCGCCATCCGGTGCCGGGCAATCCCTTCAGCGGACTGACCCGGGTGCTGCATTCGCCTTACCTGCTCGGCGTGGCGGCATTCGTGGTATTGCTGGCGACGGTAAGCACCTTTCTCTACTTCGAGCAGGCGCGTCTGGTGGCCGAGCTGTTTCCCGAGCGCAACGCCCAGGTCAGGGTCTTTGCCAGCATCGATTTCGTCGTGCAGGCCGGCGCACTGGCCAGCCAGCTGTTCATCACCGGGCGGGTTGCCCAGCACCTGGGCATCCGCATGCTGCTGACGGCCGCCCCGCTGCTGATGTGCCTGGGCTTCGTCGGCCTGGCCCTGGCACCGACCTTCGCGGTGCTGGCGGGGCTGATGATCGTGCGACGCATCGGCGAATATGCCTTCGTCCGCCCCGGCCGCGAGATGCTGTTCGCCCCGCTCGATGCCGAAACCAAGTACAAGGCGAAGAACTTCATCGACACCGTGGTCTACCGCGGTGGTGATGCACTCAGCGGCTGGGCCAAGAGCCTGCTCGACACCCTCGGCCAGGGCGCCGTGCTGATAGCGCTGGTCGGCGCCGGCTGTGCTGCGGTATGGGCCATGCTCGGCTGGTACCTGGGCAACCGGGCGGATCGCGCCGCCGACACTAGCCGCGCTGGCCCTGCATCGGCCAGGTCAAGCACGCCCTGATACAACGGCCCTTACATACCGGAAGTCATGGGCCTCGATGGAACAGGGGACCAACGCCCCCGCCAGCGCGCTGAAAACCAGGCGCCCGATCCCGACCAGGCCTCAGAAGCGGTAGGCCAGGTCGGCCCCGACATACCAGTTACGCCCCGGTGCCGGCTCGTAGTAACGACCGTTGCCCTCGGCCACGATCACCGAGCCGATGTAGTCGCGGTCCAGCAGGTTATCCACCCGCAGGGTCTGGCCGAAGGTCCACTGCTGCAGGCTCTGCTCGTTACGCAGGCGCCAGTTGAATAGCGCATAGCCCGGCGCAGCACGCTGCTGATTGCTGTCCTCGACGTAAACCTTGCTGCGGTACAACCCCTCCAGCGCGGTGGAGAGGGTGTCGCTCGGGCGCCAGAGCAGCTCGCCGAACAGGCTGATGGCCGGCACGCCGGGCAGGCGGTTGCCCGCCTCGACGGAGCGTCCGGCACTGCTGAAGTCGCCATCGTAGGTGGCCTGCAGGTAGGTGTAGGCGAGGCTGCTGCTCCACTGCTCGCTCCACTGCTGCTGCAGGCTCAGCTCGAAGCCGCGGCGCAGGGTCTGCGCCGCGTTCTGGTAGGTGCTGCGCCCACCGGTCGAGCTGGCCACCACCAGCTCATCGTCGGTTTCAATCTGGAACAGCGCGGCGTTCAGGCGCGTGTCCTCGCCCAGCCGCGCCTTGAGGCCGAGTTCGTACTGAATGCTGGTGGCGGCATCGAGCTCCAGGTTGAAGCCGCCGGCATTCGGCGAATAGGCCAGCTCAGTCAGCGTCGGCGTCTCAAAGCCCTGGCCGACACTGAAGTAACCGTGCAGCGCGGGTGTGAAGGCGTACAGCACGCCCAAGGCAGGCGTGGTCTGCTGGTAGGTGCGCCGCCCGCTGTCGTCACCGTTGCTGAGGTAGTGGTCGTCGACCTCCACTTCGACGTGGTTGTGCCGCAGCCCCGCCTGCAGGGACCAGTCGCCCAGACGCCAGTTGGCCTGCAGGTAAGGGTCGAGGCTGGTCACCGTATCGATTTCGTCACGGCGCAGGCGGCCCTTGACGCCCAACTGGCTGCCGACAAAGTTCTCGTAGCCCTGGCGATCATCCTCGCTGAGGTCGTAATCCAGCCCGACGACCCACTCGAACTCGCCCGGCAGCGCCGCGACCGGCCGTAGCCAACGCAGGCTGCCGCCGTGGAAGGTCCGCTCGAAATCGATCACCCCACCCGCCTGGGTCGGGTTGCTCTGCACCGCCACCGGAATCGACTGGTACTGCACCACCCGCCGAGTACCGCTGTACAGCGTGCTCTGCAGCGTGCCCGTGTCGAACTGGCGTTCGAAGTTCAGCCCCACCTGCTGCTGGTCGATGCTCTTGCGCGTATCGAACAGCTCGGCCACCGCCGGGGTCGAGCGCGGGTCGGCCTGGTAGGCCTCCCAGGTCAGCCCGAGGGGGTCATCGCTCTGCTGGTTGAAGTCACTGAAACTCAGGGCCAGGCGCGTGGCGTCATCCGGGTGCAGGGTCAGCTTGGCGAAGCTCTGCTCACGCCGCGCCGCACTGTGGTCGCGGTAGCCATCGGTATCCAGCCGCGAGCTATCGAGAACAAAACCGCCCCACTGATTACCGCCCTCGGCACTCAGCCGCTGGCGCTCCAGGCCATCGCTGCCCCAGGCCGTGCCGGCCGCCACCTGCGGCGGGCCCTCGCCGTCTCGGGAAAACAGCTGGATCACCCCACCGGCATTGCTGCCATAGAGGGTCGCCATCGGCCCGCGCAGCACTTCGATACGCTCGGCGCTGTCCAGGTCGAACGTCGCCAGCTGGCCCTGGCCGTCCGGCGTACTGGCGGGGATGCCGTCGGCAATCAGCTTGATGCCACGCACGCCGAACGTGGCGCGGGCGCCGAAGCCGCGCGACGAGACCTGCAGGTCCTGGGCGTAGTTCTGCCGGTTCTGCACCACCAGCCCCGGCACCCGCTGCAGCACTTCCGACGCATTGATCCCCGGCTGCCCTTCGCTGATCGCGAAACGGTCCAGGCTGTCGACCGAGAACGGCAGGTCGAAGCTGCGCTCTGCGCTGCGCGAGCCAGTGATCACCGAGGGTTCGAGCAGCAGCACCTCGGCGCCCCACAGTGGCCCGGGCAGCAGCAACAGCCCGGGCAACCAGCGCGACACCGGCTTACTCATCGGCTTTGGCGCTGACCCGCCAGATCAGGTTGCCGACATCATCCGCCACCAGCAGTGCGCCCTGGCTGTCGACGACCACGCCCACCGGGCGCCCCAGCGCCTGTTCGTCCTCGTCGAGGAAGCCGGTCAGCACATCCTGCGGCATGCCGTCGGGCTTGCCGTGCTTGAAGGGCACGAAGATTACCTTGTAGCCACTGTGCGGCTTGCGGTTCCACGAGCCGTGCTGGCCGATGAACATCCCCTCCTTGAATGGCGGCAGCTGCGCCTGTTCGGCGAAGGCAATGCCCAGCGAGGCGGTGTGCGAGCCCAGGGCGTAATCCGGCACCAGTGCCTTGGCGACCAGGTCGGGCCGCTGCGGCTGCACCCGCGCATCGACGTGCTGGCCGAAATAGCTGTAGGGCCAGCCATAGAAGCCGCCGTCCTGCACCGAGGTGATGTAGTCGGGCACCAGGTCGTCGCCCAGCTCGTCACGCTCATTGACCGAGGTCCACAACTTGCCGCTCACCGGCTCCCAGGCCAGGCCGTTGGGATTGCGCAGGCCGCTGGCGAAGAGGCGCTTGTCGCCGCTGGCCGCATCGACTTCCCAGATCGCCGCGCGGCCCTCCTCAATGTCCATGCCGTTCTCGCCGACATTGCTGTTGGAGCCGACCGTGACATACAGCTTGCGTCCATCAGGGCTGGCGATGACGTTCTTGGTCCAATGGTGGTTGAGGCCAGCCGGCAGGTCGGTGACTGTCTCGCCGCTGGCGGTGATGCGGGTCTGGCCTTCCTGGTAGGGGAAGCGCACCAGCGCATCGGCATTGGCGACATACAACTGGTCGCCCACCAGCGCCATGCCAAACGGCGAATGCAGCTGGTCGAGGAAGACCGTGCGGGTTTCCGCCACGCCATCCTGATCGGCGTCGCGCAGCAGGCTGATGCGGTCGGCGCTGGGCACGCCCGCCCCGGCCTTGGCCATGATCCTGCCGGCGATCCAGTCCTTCAGACCTCGGCTTTCGCGGGCCGGCGCATTGCTTTCGGCCACCAGCACGTCGCCGTTGGGCAGCACGTACAGCCAGCGCGGATGATCCAGCTCACCGGCGAAGGCGTTGACCTCGGTGCCAGGGGCTGCCGTCGGCTGGCGTCCCTCGGGCCAGCCCACGGCCGGGGCAATGTTGACGGTGGGCAGCAGCCCTTCGCTGGGCGCCGGCAGTTTTGGCTGTGGGCCATAACCCTGCTCGATGGCCATCTTCGAACCCTCGCTGCAGCCCGCCAGACAGACGGCGGCCAACAGACCGGAGAGGAGTACAGGAGCATGCATGGCGTTTTTTCCTTTGTTATATGCAGCCGTGATGGCACCACGACCACCGTTCGTGCGCAACCCGTTACGGACAGCGCCGGGACTCACGCACTATCGCCCAGCGCGATGATCTCACCCACCAGCCACTGCAAAGGTACGTCACGCTGGCGCAATTCCAGGCTGACAACATCCAGATGAAAAGGCCCCAGCGCGAAGGGCAGGTCGAACAGTTCCAGCGGCAGAAGGCCGGCGAAATAGTGCGCCAGACGGGTCGGCAGTACCGCCACCAGCTCACTGCCGGCGGCAATGTGTGCGGCCTGCAGGTAGTTCGGCGTGCTGTAGACGATCTCCCGGACCAGGCCCTGCTCGCCCAGCCACTGTTCGACCATGCCGCGCGTCTGCCCGCCGTGCACCCACAGGTGACGCAGTTCGAGAAAGCGCTGCAGGTCGAGGCCCTGACGCAGCTGCGGATGTCCCTTGCAGGCCACCACCTGCAGCGTCTCGCTCATCCAGCGACTGCCGGTAAAACGCGGCGGCAGTGCCTCGAAACGCCCCAGCACCAGATCCAGCTCCCCCTTCTCCAGGGCTTCGGCCGGTAGACGCGGCGTCAGGTGACGCACATCCAGGCGCACGCCCGGCGCCAGTTCGGCCAGGCGCGGCAGCAGGCGCGGCATCAGCAGCATCTCGGCATAGTCGGTCATGGCGATGGTGAAACGCTGGCGACTGTGCGCCGGGTCGAAGCGCGTGCCTTCGCTCAGGCTTTCCTCGATCTGCCGCAGTGCCTTGCGGATCGGCCCTTCCAGCTCCAGTGCCCGTGGCGTCGGCTGCATGGCCCGGCCGACGCGCACCAGCAGCGGGTCGTCGAGCAGATCGCGCAGGCGACCCAGCGCATTGCTCACCGCCGGCTGGCTCAGCGCCAGGCGCTCGGCGGCCCGCGACACATTGCGCTCACGCAACAGGGCATCGAGTACGCGCAGCAGGTTGAGGTCGAAGGTCGAGATATTCACTGACTAAATACTTCTTATCACAAGTCAAAATTTCTCAAATAGTACTGCCTTGCATAAGGTGCGTCAGTTCCGTTTTTCGTGACCGAGGTAAGGCTATGAGCAACAACTACAAAATCGAACAGGCCGCCGTGATCGGTGCCGGCACCATGGGCCGCGGTATCGTCATCAGTCTGGCCAACGCCGGTATTCCGGTGCTGTGGCTGGACAACAACCCGGACATGGTTGCCGCCGGCCTCAAGATGGCCGAAGACACCTGGGCGCAGAACGTCGCCAAGGGTCGCATCAGCACCGGCGAAGCCAGCCTGCGCCGTTCGCGCATCCAGGCGGTCAGTGGCTACGCCGACCTCGCCGAGGTCGACCTGGTGATCGAAGCGGTCTACGAAAACCTCGAACTCAAGCAGGAAATCTTCCGCACCCTGGACCGCACCGTGAAGCCCGGCGCGATCCTCGCCAGCAACACCTCGGCGCTGGACATCGATGCCATCGCCGCCGTCACCGCGCGTCCGCAGGACGTGCTCGGCCTGCACTTCTTCAGCCCGGCGCACATCATGAAGCTGCTGGAGATCGTGCGCGGCGCCAAGACCGCCCCGGCCGTACTCGACGCCGCCGTGGCCCTCGGCCAGCGCATCGGCAAGATCAGCGTGGTGGCCGGCAACTGCGACGGTTTCATCGGCAACCGCATGCTCCACACCTACGTCTTCGAGGCGCGCAGCATGCTGCTCGAAGGCGCCTTCCCGCACCAGATCGACAGCGTGCTGCAGGGCTTCGGCTTCGCCATGGGCCCGTTCCGCATGTACGACGTGGTCGGCATCGACCTGGAATGGCGCGCCCGCGAGCTGGCCGGCAAGGGCCAGGACGTCGACCAGGTACAGGTCGACAATCGTCTCTGCGAAATGGGCCGTTTCGGCCAGAAATCCGGCCAGGGCTACTACCTGTACGCGCCGGGCAGCCGCCAGGCCGAGCACGATCCGCTGGTCGACGACCTGGTGCAGCGCGAGTCCGAGCGCCTGGGCTACCAGCGCCGCACCGTCGGCGCCGAGGAAATTCTCGAGCGCTGCCTGCTGGCCCTGGTCAACGAAGGCGCGAAGATTCTCGAAGAGAACATCGCCGCCAACAGCCGCGACATCGACCTGGTCTACCTCAACGGCTACGGCTTCCCCGCCGACGGCCCGATGGCCTGGGCCGACGCCCAGGGTGTGGCGCACATCCGCGAGCGTCTGCTGCACCTGCGCGAGCTTCATGGCGAGCGCTGGCAGCCGGCCAAGCTGATCGACCGACTGGTGGCCGACGGCAAACGTTTCAGCGATGTACAGGAAGGTCAAGCATGAGCTACCAAGCCCCCCTGCGCGACATGCGCTTCGTCCTCCATGAACTGTTCGACGTCGCCGGCCACTGCGAGCGCCTGGGCAACGGCCTGGACCGCGAGCTGATCGACGGCGTACTGGAAGAGGCCGCCGCCTTCACCGGCAACGAAATCGCCCCGCTCAACCGCAACAGCGACGAGGAAGGCTGCCGCCTGGAAGACGGCAAGGTGACCACGCCCAAGGGCTTCCGCAGCGCCTACCAGCAGTATGTGGACAACGGCTGGGCGAGCATGACCGGGCCGGTCGAGTTCGGCGGCCAGGGTTTCCCGCAGCTGGTGGCGTTCGCCTTCCACGAGATGCTGATGGGCGCCTCACTGTCGTTCCGCATCTACTCCGGTCTTACCGAAGGCGCCGTGCTGGCCCTGCACAAGCACGGCAGCGAAGCGCTCAAGCGCGACTACCTGGGCAAGATGGTCAGCGGCCAGTGGACCGGCACCATGTGCCTGACCGAACCGCAGGCCGGTACCGACCTGGCGCTGCTGCGCACCAAGGCCGAACCGCAGGCCGATGGCAGCTACAAGGTCACCGGCAACAAGATCTTCATCAGCGGCGGCGAGCAGGACCTGTCGGAGAACATCGTCCACCTGGTGCTGGCCCGCCTGCCGGATGCCCCGGCCGGGGTGAAGGGCATCAGCCTGCTGCTGGTGCCCAAGTTCATCGCCAATGCCGACGGCACGCCGGGCGCGGCCAACGCGCTGTCCTGCGGCGCCATCGAGCACAAGATGGGCATCAAGGGCGCCTCCACCTGCGTGATGAACTTCGATGGCGCCACCGGCTGGCTGGTCGGCGAAGCCAACCAGGGCCTGGCCTGCATGTTCACCATGATGAACGACGCGCGCTTCCAGGTCGGTCTGCAGGGCTTAGGGATAGGCGAGGCGGCCTTCCAGGGCGCGTTGAGCTATGCCCGCGAGCGTCTGCAGTCGCGCGGCCTGAAAGGCGCGGTGGCGCCTGAGAAGGCGGCTGACCCGATCATCGTCCACCCCGATGTACGGCGCATGCTGCTGACCCAGAAGACCCTGGTCGAAGGTTGCCGGATGCTCGCCGCCTACACCGCGCGCCAGCTCGACCTGGAGCACGGCGCCGAAGATGCTGCCGAGCGCAAGGCCGCGGCCAAGCGCGCCGCGCTGCTGATCCCGATCGTCAAGGCGTTCTTCACCGACATGAGCCAGGAAGTCGCCAGCCACGCCGTGCAGGTCTACGGCGGCCACGGCTTCATCCGCGAATGGGGCATGGAACAGCTGATGCGCGACAGCCGCATCACCCAGCTGTATGAAGGCACCAACGGCATCCAGGCGCTGGACCTGATCCGCCGCAAGCTGCTCGGTGATGGCGGCAGCGAGCTGCAGGGGCTGATCGAGGAGCTGCTGGCCCAGGCCACCCAGGCCGCCGCGCAGCCGGCCCTGGCCGAGATGGCTGATGTGGTCATCGCCCGCCTGAGCCAATGGCGCGAACTGGCCAGCCAGGTGATCGCCATGAGCCAGCAGGATGCCGAAGAGATCGGCGCCGTATCGGTGGACTTCCTGCAGTACTCGTCCTATGTCCTGCTGGCCGGCTTCTGGTTGCAGGCCGCCACTAAAGCGCAGGCTGCGCTGGACGGCGGTAGCGGCGAGGCCGAGTTCTACCAGGCCAAGCTGCACAGCGCGGCGTTCTACCTGCGCCGCGTGCTGCCGCGTGCCAGCGCCCACCGCGAAGCCCTGCTGGGCGGTGCGGGCTGCCTGATGGCCATGCCGGAGGACAGCTTCGCGCTGTAAGTGAAGCTCGCGGCCGGCCCTGGCAGTTGCCGGGCTGGCCGCGAACGCACACCGAATACCCGCACCCCGAGAGGCACCGATGAAAATAATAAAAATCGTGCTGAGCCTGCTGTTACTGATCGCCGTGAGCCTCGCCGGGCTGTACGGCTATTTCCTCTATACCCCCAAGCCCGCGCAGCCCGCACTGAGCGCCACACTGCAACAGGGTCAGATTCAGGTCGGCGAGCGCCAGCGCGACTTCGCCTTCTACATGCCCGCCAAGCTGCCGGCCAAGGCGCCGCTGCTGTTCGTGTTGCACGGCTCGCTGCAGACCATCGACGACATTCGTCGCTACAGCGCCTACGAGTTCGAGCGCCTGGCCGATCAGCACGGCTTCATCGTCGTCTACCCGCAAGGCTTCGAGCGCAACTGGAACGACTGCCGGCGCACGGCGAACTACCCGGCGCGCGCGCAGAACATCGACGACATCGGCCTGATCGCCGCGCTGATCCAGCGCTTCGCCAACGAACATGACGCAGACACCCGCCGCGCCTTCCTTACCGGCTACTCCAACGGCGGCCACCTGGGCCTGCGTATCGCCCTGGAACAGCCGCAACTGCTGGCCGGCGTGGCCGCCTTCGCCGCCAACCTGCCGAGCGACGACAACCTCGACTGCCAACCGGTAGCCGGCAGCGTGCCGCTGCTGCTGATGAACGGCACCCGCGACCCGATCAACCCCTACAACGGCGGCGTGGTCACCCTGTTCGGCATGGGCAATCGCGGTGAAGTGCGCTCGGCATACGAGTCGGCCAGCTATTTCGCCAGGCGCGCCGGCTATGCCCAGGACGCCGTGCGCAGCAGCGTCGCCTGGCAGAACCCGGACGACCCGGCACAACGCGCTACGCTCGACCAATGGCAAAGCGCCGAACGCGCCGAAGTGGCCCTGTACAGCCTGATCGGCGGCGGCCACCTGCTGCCGCAAGCCGGTTTCCGCGCCCCACGCCTGCTCGGCCCGACCCCGAGCGGCTTCGACGGCCCCCAGGCCATCTGGGACTTTTTCGCCCGCCAGCGCCCCGCGCCGGCCCAGCCCTGACTCACCGGAGGAACCCTCATGCAGCCCTTCAGTTTCGCCACCACCGCCCAGATCCTCTGCGAGTCCGGCTCTGCCGCACGCCTGGCCGAGCTGTGCCGCGAGCGCGAGGCCCATCGCGTACTGATCGTCACCGACCCCGGCATCACCCGCTTCGGCCTGCTCGACGGCGTGCTGCCGGGCTTCGCCAGCGCCGGCGTGGAAGTGGCGGTGTTCGACCAGGTGATCGCCGATCCGCCCGAGGCCATCGTGCTCAATGCCGTGGAGCGCGCCCGCGAACTGAAGGCCGAGCTGATCGTCGGCTTCGGCGGCGGCAGCTCGATGGACGTGGCCAAGCTGGTCGCCCTGCTCGCCCACCCCGAGTGCGTCCAGGGCCTCAAGGACATCTACGGCGTGGGCAATGCCCGTGGCCGCCGCCTGCCGCTGATCCAGGTGCCGACCACCGCCGGCACCGGATCGGAAGTGACGCAGATCGCCATCATCACTACCGGCGAAACCACCAAGATGGGCGTGGTCTCGCCGCTGCTGCTGCCGGACCTGGCCCTGCTCGACGCCGACCTGACTCTCGGCCTGCCGCCAGCGGTGACCGCTGCCACCGGCATCGACGCCATGGTCCACGCCATCGAGGCCTACACCAGCAAGATCAAGAAGAACCCGCTGTCCGACCTGCTGGCCCGCGAGGCCCTGCGCCTGCTGGCCGCCAACCTCGACCAGGCGGTGCACAACGGGCAGAACCGCGAGGCGCGCCAGGCCATGCTGCTCGGCGCCCTGCTCGCCGGCCAGGCCTTCGCCAACTCGCCGGTGGCGGCGGTGCACGCGCTGGCCTATCCGCTGGGCGGGCACTTCCACATTCCTCACGGTCTGTCCAACGCCCTGGTGCTGCCGCATGTGCTGCGCTTCAACGCCCCGGTCGCCACCGCGCTGTACGCCGAGCTGGCACCGCTGCTGCTCGGTGAGCGCCTGCGCCCCGGCACTGCGGAGCAACTGTGCGCGCAGTTCATCGAAGAGCTGGCGGCGCTCAACGAGCGCTGCGGCCTGCCCAGCCGCCTGCGCGACGCCAATGTGCCGGAAGCCATGCTCGGCCAACTGGCCAGCGACGCCATGCTGCAACAGCGCCTGCTGGTGAATAACCCGCGCGAGGTCAGCGAAGCCGACGCGCTGGCGATCTACCAGGCGGCGTATTGAGCCCTGCTATATCAACGTCCAAACCGTGTTGCAGGCAACTCGCTGTAGGTTGGGTTGAGGCGTGAAGCGCCGAAGCCCAACAGCGGAGCTGCCTGAACGCTCACGTGTTGGGCTTCGCTGCGCTCAACGCCAACCTACGTCTGTAACGACTGATCGATAACCCGCAATACAGCCGACGAATCAAAGTATCCCACGCAACACCCAGGCCTTAGGGTGTTGCCAAGCACGAGGAACCAGCATGAACCCACCGCAGCATCTGCGCGGCGACTACGCCCACTTCCAGCCCATTACCACGCGCTGGCACGACAACGACGTCTACGGTCACGTCAACAACGTCGTGTACTACAGCTATTTCGACAGCGCGGTGAACACCTACCTGATCGAGGTTGGCGGCCTGGATATCCACGAGGGCGAAGTCATCGGCTTCGTGGTCAGCTCTTCCTGCGACTACTTCGCCTCCATCGCCTTCCCCGAGCGCATCGAAGTCGGCCTGCGGGTCGGCAAGCTGGGCAACAGCTCGGTGCAGTACGAACTGGCCATCTTCAAGGCCGGCGAAGAGGAAGCCTGCGCCGCCGGGCGTTTCGTCCACGTCTTCGTCGACCGTGCGAGCAACCGTCCGGTAAGCATCCCCGATCCCCTGCGCACGGCACTCGCCCGCCTGCTGCGCGATTGACCCCCAACAACTCCAGAGGAACCTGCCATGCAAGACGCCGTCATCGTATCCACCGCCCGCACGCCCATCGCCAAGGCCTTCCGCGGCGCCTTCAACGACCTCAAGTCGCCGTCCATGGCCGCCGTCGCCCTGCGCGCCGCCGTCGAGCGCGCCGGCATCGAGCCGGGTGAGATCGAAGACGTGGTGATGGGCACCGCCATGCAGGGCGGCACCGCCGCGATCAACCTGGCGCGCCTGTCCACCCTCGCCGCCGGCCTGCCGCTGTCGGTCAGCGGCCAGACCATCGACCGCCAGTGCGCCTCGGGCCTGATGGCCATTTCCATCGCCGCCAAGCAGATCATGGTCGACGGCATGCAGGTCACCGTCGGTGCCGGCCAGGAGCAGATCAGCCTGGTGCAGAACACCCACATGAAATGGTCCGGCGCCGACTTCGACCCGAACGTGGTGAAGATGGCCGAGCATGCCTACATGCCGATGCTGCAGACCGCCGAGATCGTCGCCAAGCGCTACAACATCAGCCGTGAAGCCCAGGACGAGTATGGTTTCCTCTCGCAGCAGCGCACCGCCGCCGCCCAGGCAGCCGGCCTGTTCGCCAACGAAATCGTCCCGGTCACCGCTACCAAGAAGCTGGTCGACAAGGAAAGCGGCGCGGTCAGCTATGAAGAAGTCACCCTCAGCCTGGACGAAGGCAACCGCCCGCAGACCGTGCTGGCCGACCTGCAGAACCTCAAACCGGTGATCGAAGGCGGCTGCATCACCGCCGGTAACGCCAGCCAGCTGTCCGACGGCGCCAGCGCCAGCGTGCTGATGAGCGGCGCCCTGGCTGCCCAGCGCGGCATCCAGCCGCTGGGCCTGTACCGTGGCATGGCCGTGGCCGGCCTGGCTCCGGAAGAGATGGGCATCGGCCCGGTATTCGCCGTGCCCAAGCTGCTCAAGCAGCACGGCCTGACCGTCGACGATATCGGCCTGTGGGAGCTCAACGAAGCCTTCGCCTGCCAGGTGCTGTACAGCGCGCAGAAGCTCGGCATCGACCCGGCCAAGCTGAACGTCAACGGCGGCGCCATCGCCATCGGCCACCCCTACGGCATGAGCGGCGCGCGCATGGTCGGCCACGCCCTGCTGGAAGGTAAGCGCCGCGGCGTGAAGTACGTGGTCATCACCATGTGCGTCGGCGGCGGCATGGGCGCTGCCGGGCTGTTCGAAGTGCTGTAAGCCTCGCGACCGGCATCAGCAGAAACGGGGGCTTAGGCCCCCGTTTTTCGTTTCTACCTGCCCTGCTCTTCCACCGGCAACGGGACATACATCAGTTATTTCTGGGACTGGCTGGGCGGCCCCTATAAAGGGTTTAGCTACTGAAACAGGGTAGGGGCAGACTACTTTTGTGGGAGCGGCTGGGCGGCACTCCGCTTCAGCCGCGATGAGATCGACGCAGGAGCATCGCGGCTAAAGCCGCTCCCACAAAGTTCCATCTCCGCGCTGTAGGAGGGGCCTTGGCCGCTACCTAGGCCGCACAGAAGCGTCGCGATTGCAGAGCAGTACCGCCCAACCGCTCCGGTGCTTGAGTCTTGCGGCCCGACGCGCTTTGCTAGTCGCTATCAGCCCTCGTGGAGCCAGCCCATGCGCCAGTACTCCCTGCGAACTTTGCTCGCCCTGTTGCTGCTTCTCACTCTACATGGCTGCGCCATGCTCAGCCCGAGCGACCCGCTGCGTATCGACCTGGTCGGCCTGGAGCCCCTGCCCGCGCAGGGCATGGAGATGCGCTTCGCCGTGGTGCTGCGCGTGCAGAACCCCAACGACAGGGTGATCGACTACAACGGCCTGTCCGTGGAACTGGACGTCAACCAGCAGCCCCTGGCCAGCGGCGTAAGCGATGCCAGCGGCCAGGTGCCGCGCTTCGGCGAGGCGCTGCTGAAGGTGCCGGTGACCATTTCGGCCTTTTCCGTGATGCGCCAGGCCTGGGCGGCCGCCGGTTACCAGCAGGGCCGCAACCTGCCCTACGAGCTGCGCGGCAAGCTCGGCGGCGGCCTGTTCGGCACCGCGCGCTTCAGCAGCGCCGGTACCCTCAACTGGCCGCAGGCCGTCAATACGCCCTGAGCGGAGATAAAACCCTATACAATGCGCGGCTTTTCGCAGCCACACCGTCGAGGTCCATCATGAGCACCCTGCCGCCCTGCCCCAAGTGCGGGTCCGAATACACCTACGAAGATGGCGCCCAACTGGTCTGCCCGGAATGTGCCCACGAGTGGTCGGCCGATGCCGCCGCCCAGGGCGATGACGACGCCCGCGTGATCAAGGACTCGGTCGGTAACCTGCTGCAGGACGGCGATTCCGTCACCGTGATCAAGGACCTCAAGGTCAAGGGCAGCTCGCTGGTGGTCAAGGTCGGCACCAAGGTGAAGAACATCCGCCTGGTCGACGGCGACCACGACATCGACTGCAAGATCGACGGCATCGGCGCCATGAAGCTGAAATCGGAGTTCGTGCGCAAGGTCTGATGCGCCACGCTCGACTAGGCTGATACCCGTGGGCACGCAACGTGCCCTTGCCTGGTCGGGGTGGTCACCATGCGCTTGCTGTCGCTTACCCTGCTGTTGCTGCTCAGCCCGTGGCTGCACGCCCAACCCTGGAAGGTGGTCGGCGACGAACAGTTTGCCCCCTACAGCTTCGTCACCCTCGACAGCGACCAGCCGCGCGGCCTGGACGTCGAACTGGTCGAAGCCGTGCTCAAGGAGGCCAAGGTCGACTACCAGTTGCGCCTGTACCCCTGGGAGCGGGTCAAGCGCATGCTCGAACGCGGCGAGGCGGACATGGCCTTCCAGTTCGCCGGCACGCCCGAGCGCCAGGCCCAGTACGATCTGGTCGGGCCGCTGCGCACCGGCTCCACGGTGTTCATGACCACCCACAAGACCAGGATCGAAGACTGGCGCAGCCTCGACGACTTCCACCCCTTCGTCATCGGCCAGGTGCGTGGCTATGCCTACCAGGCCGACTTCGACAAGGCCGACCTGTCGCGCGACACCAGCGCACAAAACCCGCGCCAACTCGTGTCCATGCTGCTGGCCGGGCGCATCGACATCATCGTCGGCGACCGCACGCAGTTGCTCTACTTCGTCCAGGAACAGCGCGCCCAGGAGCAGGTACGCCTGCTGCCCACGTCACTGGTGGAAATGCCGCGCTACGTCGCCTTCGCCAAGGGCGATCGCGCCCGCGCCGAGCAGTTCGCCAAGGCCCTGCAAAGCCTGCGCGAAGGGGGGGAACTGGACGCGATCCTGCGCCGCTGGGAGCAATAACGCGCTACTGCACCGGCAGGAAGTTGATGAACATCAGGCTCTGCGCGTAGTTGGCGCCCATGCGCCGGTAACGCTCCTCCAGCACATGGGTGAGCAGGTCCAGGCGCGCCACCATCTTGCCGAACTCCACCGCATAGCTGAGGTTGCCGGCCTCGTTGGACAACAGCAGCGGCCGGCCCTGCTCGTCGCGGCGCTGGCCGAGCATCCAGGCGGCCTTCTCCACGTTGCGCGCGGCGTTGTGGATGAACTCGGCGTTGAACGAATCAGTCAGGTAGAACTCGGTGCGCCCGCCGTGGGCGGTGACCAGCATGCTGCCCAGGGCGTAGATGAAGGCACCGACCCGGTCGCCCTGGAAATCCGGCCCCAGCGCATAGCTGAGCGCCGCCACATCGCGCCGCCCACCCAGCTGAGGCATGGGCTGATTGAGTTCGATGGCCTGGTGAATGGCCTGCTCGGCCGCCGAGCGGCTGGCCAGCCCGCTCTTGCGCCATTCCTTGGGGTTGCGCTGGTACAGCTTGCCCATCAGCCGGTAGAGGCTGTTGAGGTTGTTGCGCATGGCCAGGGTCGCCATGCGGTCGACGTCGCTTTGCAGCAGCTCGCGCGGGTTGAGCTCCGCCGTCTTGTTGATGATGCTGGCGTGATCCAGCCGCCCCGTGCAGCCGCCCAACGCCAGCAGCAACGCCAGACCGAGCGCCGGCCAGCAGCCTCCGTAGCCCCCGATACGCCTCATGGTGCCCCCCATCTCCGCGTTGCAAGGAGTAAAGCGCAAAACGACAGAGCGCGGGAAAGCCCCAAGGCTTTACTCAGGTTTTACATTTCAGGATGGATACAGAGGCCGACTGGCCCAGTCGAAGCTGTAACCGGACAGTCCGGTAGCAGAGGAGTTTCGATCATGGGTGCACGCATCCCCCTCATCACGGGCCTGCTGGCCAGCCTCGCCTTGCTTGGCGAACAGCAGGCTTACGCGGCGGACAGTGGCGACGTGGCCGCTGGCGTTGCGGTTGGCGCCATCATCGGCGGCGTTATCGCCAGCCAGCGGCCGGTACGGGTTTATGAGCCGGCGCCGGTGTACCACGCCCCGCCGCCCCCGGTGGCCTATTACCCGCAGCCGGTTTATGCGCAGCCGGTGTATGTGCAGCCTCGCCCGGTCTATTACCGCCGCGCGCCGGTGTATTACGTGGCAGAACCGCCGCGTTACCGTTACGGTCATGGGCACAAGCATGGCCATAAGCACAGGCACAAGCACCATCACCGGCATTGGTGACAACAAGCCCCGCAGATGCGGGGCTTGTTGTTTCCGGTTGACGGGTTTGTCAGGTATGGCGTTGGGCCAGTCATTGGCGGTAAGGTCGGGTATCGACTTGCAGGGATGCGTTGTTCATGGCTGTGGTTGCCACAATTCCTCGCCTGACACTCTCGGCCTTTCCTGGCGGCCTGAGCCTTGTGCCCGCTCGAAGCGCTTTCCTCGGCACTGGGCTACAGATTGCGCCATTCACGGCGCGTCACTTTCTCTTGTTTGCCCAAGAGAAAGTAACCAAAGAGAAGGGCACCCCGGCATCCGGGTCTCGCTGCGCTCGACTTCCCTCCTTCCGGTGCCGCTCCGGGGGCCGGCTTACAAGGGCCATCCTTGGCCCTTTAAGCCTCTCGCCGCATCCATGCGGCTCGTCCCCCTGCACAACACCTCCACTCGGCCTGCTGACGGGGAGTTTGCGCGCATGAGGGTTGCGCGTTTCAGGCGGGTCGGCGTTGTCGGTTCGCATCATCACCCACTGATCGTGCCCACGCTCTGCGTGGGCATGCAGCCACAGACGCTCCGCGTCTGTGGGACGCAGAGCGTTCCCGGAGGGGTTCCCACGCAGAGCTTGGGAACCATCAATCAGACATATTTTTAGGACACCTGAATGCCAAGCTGGCTAATCACTCTGTTTCCCGCTCTCTGCATGCTGGTGCCTTGCGCAGCGATACTCATCTACTTGCAGCGCCAGAAAATGGAGGATCGGAAGAGCCCATTGGTTGATGATCTTCTTCGACTACCAGGGGAAACACTAAACGAGCGCTTTCGCGACACGGTTTTCGATCTGTGTGGCGTCTTTGCTGCCTCGATGTTCGTACCCGCCATTGGGTTACTTGTACTACTAAACAGCTGGGTAGATCCGGCTCGAATAAAGTTTGGCGCTGTTGCGATCGTCTCGGCCATCACGATTTTTGGTGGGATCGGTTGGTCACTGTGGAAAATTCTGAAAATCCTACGAACGATCACTACGACAAAACGTGGCCTGGAAGGCGAGCTAGCAACCGCGCAGTTACTCACCCCACTCTTAGCGGAAGGCTGGCAGCTGTTTCATGACCTGCCGATGAAACGCAGCAATATCGACCATGTTCTAGTGGGCCCCACTGGCGTCTACGCTATCGAAACCAAGTACCGCTCCAAACGCCTATCACTCAAAGGCAAGGAAGGCGCACAGGCCGAATACGACGGCAGCTCCATTCGTTTTGCGGGCGGCGCGAACGAACACCTGCCGGTTCAGCAGGCACAAGCAGTTGCTGGTGAGTTGAGCAAATGGCTACACGACAAGCTCGGTGAGCCTGTGAGCGTGGTCCCAGTGGTGGCGCTGCCAGGTTGGTTCGTGAAAACCACACAGAAGCCCGGTAACGGCCAGGTCTATGTCATCAACCCCAAAGTCCATTACCTATTCCAGAAGCGCCCTGCACGGGTCGAGCAAACCATTCAGATACGCGTTGCGGCGGCATTGAGGGAACTCGCCGTGCGCCCCGCGCCTGGAGCCAACCAATGGCCGCACCCAAACACCAGAAGCTCGGGCCGGGATCGGGTCCCGTCAGGAGGCTGAGTGGAGTCGTTGAGCCAGGGGTTGAGCGGCATGGATGCCGCGAGAGCCGCGATGGGCCAGGGACGGCCCTTCGCGGCGTGCCCCTGGAACAACGATGGAACGAAGGAAGTCTGGCGGCGCAGCCGCCAGACCCGTATGCCGGGTGCGCTTTCTCTTTGGTTACTTTCTCTTTGCGCAAACAAAGAGAAAGTGACTCGCCGGGAAGGCGAAAAGCATAGCTGCGGCCCCTCCGAACCATCGAATTAAATCGCCATCACTTATTAATCACCAAGACCGCAAGATAAAATGAAATTTCACTTAAAAAGAGCAAGTGACGGACAATACCACTTCAACCTAATCTCAGAAGAAGGGGAAATCCTCCTAAACAGCGAGCTTTACAAGTCATCCATATCAGCCAAAAACGGAATAAATTCAGTAATAACTAACTCCGGAAACAAAAACAACTATCAACTAAACAAAATAAACAACAAGTATCAATTCACTCTAAAAGCCAACAACGGCCAAATCATCGGCCAAAGTCAAGCATACACATCAAGCAAGGAAGCATACTCAGCAATAGAAAGAATGCTAAAATCATTCGAGAAACAATCACCAATAGAATCAAAAAATATAAATATAGATAAGACAGATCTTACAACGCTCACCGGAAGTGTAAAAACATTCTTACAGAAACTAGAGCAGATTAATCACGAAGACAGTGAAATGTTATTTTTTAGAGGCCATCAAAACTTCAACTTCCGACCTGTACCCAGCATATATAGGGAAAAAGCTTGGATTGAGAATGAAGAAAAGCTATTCAGAGAGCTAATTCTTAGGTGTCCCAATGAGTTTGCATCAATAAACTCGACCTTCCAAACACTGGTAAAGATGCAGCACTACTCACTCCCAACAAGATTATTAGATATAACCACAAACCCTCTCATCGCTCTTTTCTTTGCATGTGCCCCTTCAGAGGAAAACGGAGAGGTTCTAGTATTTAAGATAAAGAAGTCCGAAATAAAATACTATGACAGCGATACCGTCAGCCTACTGTCTAATCTATGCAAACTTAAGCACGAAATAAAGTCACCGCCAAACAAAAAAACACTAGACAACCTGATTGCCGAGATCCGAAAAGAGAAACCAAACTTTGAGTCAAAGATACAAAACGAAGATTTAAACTCAGTGATCTGCGTAAAACCAATGCTAGACAATCCGCGAATAATAAAACAAGACGGCGCCTTTCTCTTGTTCGGAATAGACACAAAAAAACCATGTCCTGCAGAGATACCATCAAAGTACATCTTACACAACACCGAGCGCGTCATTATCAACAACAAAGACAAACAGAAAATCCTGAAGCAACTTGAATTGCTCGGAATCTCAAACGGAACAATTTTCCCCGAGATAGAAAATGTTGCAAGCCATATCAAAAGAAGCTACCAAGACAAATAACTACTCGAAATCAAGAACAGAAAAATTATCCAAAAACTAAAAGACCCATCACTTGATGGGTCTTTTTCTACTCATAACGCCAGAGCTATGCGAACACCATCTCCTGAGCTCTAGCCAGCTTAGCCCTTTGATACTCCCTCGCCGCCTCATGAAACGCCCCAATCAGCGCGTTGTAATCGGCCTTCTCCCAATACCGATATTCCGGATGCCACTGCACCCCCACGGCAAAGGCTTTAGCACCAACAACACTGACCGCCTCAATCTGCCCATCCTCACACACCGCCTCGACCTGTAGCCCGTCACCCAGCCGGTCGATGCCCTGCCCATGCAGCGAGTTGACCTGCATCTCGCTCTCGCCGATCAAACGATGCAGCACCCCACCCTCGGTCAGACGCACGGTGTGCATCGGCCCATAGGCCACATCATCCGGCACACCCTTGCGCTCACGGTGATCGAGACGGCCTGCCACCTCATGCACCTCACGGTGCAGCGTGCCGCCGTACAGCACGTTCAGCTCCTGCACGCCCCGACAGATACCGAGGAAGGGAATGCCACGCTCGATACAAGCGCGCATCAGGCGCAGCACGGTGGCGTCGCGTGGTTTGTCGGCCAGGCCCAGTCCGGGATGGTCGTCGCCGTAGAAGCTCGGGTGCACGTTGGACAGCGAGCCGCCGAACATGATGCCGGAGACGCTGTCGAGCACGGTGTCGAGGTCGAGATCGTCGGCGAAGGCCGGGATCATCAGGGGGAAGGCGTCAAAGCCCGTAACAGCCTGGATGTACTTTTCGCCGACCAGGTGAAACCAGCCGATGTCACGGTCGGTCAGCTGCCAGCGGCACAGGGGTAGGCCAATCATGGGTTTGCTCATTTGGGTAGTCCTCTTCTGAGAACCAGCCCAGAAGTGATTGCGCGTCGGAAAACTGCGTTAAAAGCGGGCTCGGGCTGCTCATTTACAGGGCGTAAACTCCGCGCCCTCGCCCGCTTTTGCCTTGTTTTTCTCTAGCGCACCCACTCCTGAACCGGTTCTAAATGGTTGAAGTGGGCTGCCCTTGGGAGAGCGGGCTAGCGGTTCACGAGAATCGTGAGTCCGCTCACCCAAGGGGTGCCGCGTCCCGATCTGTGCCGGTTCACTGCACCAATGCCGCGCCCGCGCGGCAGGTTGTTCGGTGTTGCTTGGTGTTACTCGATTTTTGTGGGAGGGCCTGGGCGGCATCCCGCTTGGCCGCGACTACAGGCCACTCAGAAAGCAGTCGCGGCCAAGGCCCCTCCTACGAGAAGCTGCATGCTCCAAATATGGAGCAAAAAAAGGGCCGGTCCGAAGACCAGCCCTGGGTTACCGCTTAACTGTTGCTGTTGCTCGGGAAAGCGAATTGCGCCGCCTCGTGCGTGGCGCGCTGCGGCCAACGCTGGGTGATGGTCTTGCGCTTGGTGTAGAAGCGCACACCGTCCGGGCCGTAGGCGTGCAGGTCGCCGAACAGCGAGCGCTTCCAGCCGCCGAAGCTGTGGTAGGCCACCGGCACCGGCAGCGGCACGTTGACGCCGACCATGCCGACTTCGATCTCGTCGCAGAACAGGCGCGCCGCTTCACCGTCGCGGGTAAACAGGCAGGTGCCGTTGCCGTACTCGTGGTCGTTGATCAGCTGCATGGCTTCTTCCAGGCTGCCGACGCGGACGATGCACAGCACCGGGCCGAAGATCTCTTCCTGGTAGATGCTCATCTCGCGGGTGACGTTGTCGAACAGGGTGCCGCCGACGAAGAAGCCGGCTTCGTTGCCCGGTACGCTCAGGCCGCGACCGTCGACCACCAGCTTGGCGCCCTGCGCCACGCCGGCGTCGATGTAGCCCTTGACCTTGTCGCGAGCCGCGCCGGTGACCAGCGGGCCCATGTCCAGGCCGCAGGAGGTGCCGGCGCCGATCTTCAGGCCTTCGATCTTCGGCACCAGCTTCTCGACCAGCTTGTCGGCGACCTGATCGCCCACCGCGACGACCACGGAGATGGCCATGCAGCGCTCGCCGCAGGAGCCGTAGGCGGCACCCATCAGGGCGTTGACGGTGTTGTCCAGATCGGCGTCCGGCAGAACCACGGCGTGGTTCTTGGCGCCGCCCAGGGCCTGTACGCGCTTACCGCGACGGTTGGCCTCGGTGTAGATGTACTCGGCGATCGGGGTCGAACCGACGAAGCTGATGGCTTTGACTTCCGGCGCTTCGATCAGCGCGTCCACCGCTTCCTTGTCGCCGTTGACCACGTTCAGCACGCCCTTGGGCAGGCCGGCTTCGTGCAGCAGCTGGGCGATCATCAGGGTCGAGCTCGGGTCGCGCTCGGACGGCTTGAGGATGAAGCAGTTGCCGCAGGCGATGGCCAGCGGGTACATCCACAGCGGCACCATGGCCGGGAAGTTGAACGGGGTGATGCCGGCGACCACGCCCAGCGGCTGGAAGTCGCTCCAGCTGTCGATGTTCGGGCCGACGTTGCGGTTGTATTCGCCTTTCAGCAGCTCGGGCACGCCACAGGCGTACTCGACGTTCTCGATGCCGCGCTGCAGTTCGCCGGCGGCGTCTTCGAGGGTCTTGCCGTGTTCTTCGCTGATCAGGGCGACGATGGCGTCCTTGTTCTGTTCCAGCAGTTGCTTGAAGCGGAACATGACCTGGGCGCGCTTGGCCGGCGGGGTGTTGCGCCAGGCCGGGAAGGCGGCCTTGGCGGTGTCGATGGCGGCGCGCAGGGTGGCCTGGTCGGCCAGTTCCAGCTGACGCACCGGCTCGCCGATGGACGGGTTGAAGACGGCCTGGGTACGACCGTTGCTGTGCACGATCTCGCCGTTGATCAGGTGTCCGATGTTGCTCATGGGGTGCTCTCTCATCTCTTAACTTGTCTGGGGCGGTGGCAGTCGCTGTGCGGACTTTCACTCTTGCTGAGTTCGGGTTCCCTCTCCCTCTGGGAGAGGGCTAGGGCGGGCCGCGGAGGGTGAGGGAGTTGCAGGCGACTCGGAGCAGCCCGGCAGTCCCTCACCCCCGGCCCCTCTCCCAGAGGGAGAGGGGTGGAAGCGGTGCATCAATCCAGCTTGTTCAGTACGTCGCCGACGGCGTTGAACAGGCGGTCCAGCTCTTCCGGCTTGGTGTTGAAGGTCGGGCCGAACTGCAGGGTGTCGCCACCGAAGCGCACGTAGAAACCGGCCTTCCACAGCGCCATGCCGGCCTCGAACGGGCGGATGGTCGGGTCGCCGTCACGCGGGGCCAGCTGCAGGGCACCGACCAGGCCGCAATTGCGGATGTCGATGACGTGCTGGCTGCCTTTGAGGCCGTGCAGGACGTTCTCGAAGTGCGGCGCCAGGGCAGCGGATTGCTGCAGCAGACCGTCGCGCTCCAGCAGCTCCAGGGTGGCCAGGCCGGCGGCGCAGGCGACCGGGTGGGCCGAGTAGGTGTAGCCGTGGGTGAACTCGATCATGTGCTCAGGGGTGGCCTGCTGCATGAAGGTGTCGTAGATCTCCTTGGAGGCGATCACCGCGCCCAGCGGGATGGCACCGTTGGTGATCTGCTTGGCGGCGTTGATGATGTCCGGGGTGACGCCGAAGTATTCCGCGCCGCTCCACTTGCCCATGCGGCCGAAGCCGGTGATCACTTCGTCGAAGATCAGCAGGATGTTGTGCTGGGTGCAGATCTCGCGCAGACGCTCCAGGTAGCCCTTCGGCGGGATGATGGCGCCGGCGGAGCCGGACAGCGGCTCGACGATGACGGCGGCGATGTTGGAGGCGTCGTGCAGTTCGATCAGCTTGAGCAGCTCGTTGGCCAGCTCCACGCCGCCGGTCTCGGCCATGCCCTTGGTGAAGGCCAGGTGCGGCTGCAGGGTGTGCGGCAGGTGGTCGGCGTCCATCAGCTGGCCGTACATCTTGCGGTTGCCGCCGATGCCGCCAAGGCTGGTGCCGGCGATGTTCACGCCGTGGTAGCCACGGGCGCGGCCAATGAACTTGGTCTTGGTCGGTTGGCCTTTCAGGCGCCAGTAGGCCTTGGCCATCTTCACCGCGGTGTCGGCGCACTCGGAGCCGGAGCCGGTGAAGAACACGTGGTTGAGCTCGCCCGGCATCAGGTCGGCGATTTTCTCGGCCAGCTTGAAGGACAGCGCGTGGCCGTACTGGAAGCCCGGCGAGTAGTCGAGGGTGCCCAGTTGCTTGGCCACGGCCTCCTGGATTTCCTTACGGCTGTGGCCGGCGCCACAGGTCCACAGGCCGGACAGGCTGTCGAACACGCGACGGCCCTTGTCGTCGATCAGGATGTTGCCTTCGGCGGCCACGATCAGGCGCGGGTCGCGCTTGAAGTTGCGGTTGGCGGAAAACGGCATCCAGTGGGCATCCAGCTTGAGCTGGCTGGCCAGGGACGGGATTTCGGTCTGCGGCATGTTCATCGTGGCTCTCCAGAGCGGCACTGTGGTCTTGTTGCAACGAAAGGTGCCACGGGCATAAAGTCACGAAAATCCAAATCTTCGAATATTTACTTTAGCCATGAGTAAACAATGAGTACACGCCGCCAAGACCCGCTGGCCCAGGTCAGTGATTTCGAGATTCGCCTGCTGCGCCTGTTCCGCAGCGTGGTCGAGTGCGGCGGCTTCTCCGCCGCGGAAACTGTGCTGGGCATCGGCCGCTCGGCGATCAGCCAGCAAATGAGCGACCTGGAACAACGCCTGGGTCTGCGCCTGTGCCAGCGCGGCCGCGCCGGCTTCGCCCTGACCGAGGAAGGCCGCGAGGTGTACCAGTCGGCGCTGCAGCTGTTCGGCGCGCTGGAGAGCTTTCGCAACGGGGTCAACGGCCTGCACCGCGAGCTACGCGGCGAATTGCATATCGGCCTGACCGACAACCTGGTGACCGTGCCGCATATGCGCATCACCCACGCGCTGGCGCGGCTCAAGGAGAAAGGCCCGGACGTGCGCATCCAGATCCGCATGACGCCGCCCTCGGAAGTGGAACAGGGCGTGCTCGACGGCAGCCTGCATGTTGGTGTGGTGCCGCAGAGCCATCCGCTGTCCGGCCTGGAGTACCAGCCGCTGTACGACGAGCGCTCGCTGCTGTACTGCGCCGTAGGCCACCCGCTGTTCTACGTGGACGACAGCCAGTTGGCCGACGAACGCCTCAACGCCCAGGAAGCCATTGCCCCGACCTTCCGCCTGCCGGCCGAGGTGCAGAGCCAGTATCAGGTGCTCAACTGCACCGCCAGCGCCTCGGACCGCGAGGGCATGGCCTTCCTCCTGCTGACCGGGCGCTACATCGGCTATCTGCCGGATCACTACGCCCAGCAGTGGGTACAGCAGGGCCGCCTGCGCGTACTCAAGCCCAACGAACGCTACTACGACCTGACCCTGGCCTCGGTGACACGCAAGGGCCGGCGCCCGCAACTGGTGCTGGAAACCTTCCTCGAAGCGCTGGCCGGCACCGGTCTGTGACAGGCGTTGCCAATGGACACCCGAGAAGAGGCGCAGCAGTTCTTCGCCCGCTTCGCCGAAGACTTCGCCGCCGCCGACGGCGCGCTGATCGCCCAGCGCTATGGCCTGCCCTATCTGGCGCTGGATGACCAGGGCCAGGCCCGGTTGTTCAGCGAAACGCAGCAGATCGCTGCCTACTTCCAGCAGGTGCTCGATGAGTATTTCCGCCAAGGCTGCCGCACCTGCCGCTTTCACGACCTGCACACCCAGGCGCTAGGCGCGCACAACCTGTTCGCCAGCCTGACTTGGGAGCTGCTGGATGAAGCCGGTCAGCCGCTGCTCAGCTGGTGTGAATCCTATGTGCTGACTCGCACGCCTGCCGGGCTGCTGATCCACAGTTCGATCGACCACGCCGACTAAGCTGGAACGCGCGTACCACAAGGCTTTTTGTCGTTTTTCCAGCGCCATTGGGCGGACCTGAACAGTCGAATTTTTGGCGCGTTTTCTCCGGCTTTCACCGGTACAGTTGCACTTCCTACAAAAAGCACACGTTTTTGACACGCAGGGGTTGTTTCGTGACCCGTCGTGGGGTATCAGTGCGCACACGAAACCGATCACTCAGTACGGAATCCCCGATGCCCGCATCCTCCCCCGCCCCCAGCGCCGAGAAACCTGCCGGCCGCATCCGCCAGAAGAACGAACAAGCCATCATCGCCGCCGCCGAGGTCGAGTTCGCCCGCCACGGCTACAAAGGCACCAGCATGAACAGCATCGCCCAGGCGGTGGGGCTGCCCAAGGCCAACCTGCATTACTACTTCAGCAGCAAGCAGGGCCTGTACATTGCCGTACTGAACAACATCCTCGACCAGTGGGACGCCACCTTCAGCAACCTGACCGCCGAAGACGACCCGGCCGTGGCGCTGTCGCGCTACATCCGCGCCAAGATCGAGTATTCGCGCACCCAGCCGCTGGCCTCACGCATCTTCGCCATGGAAGTGATCAGCGGCGGCCAGTACCTGACCGCCCACTACAACCAGGACTACCGCGAGTGGTTCCGCCAGCGCGCCGCCGTGTTCCAGGCCTGGATAGACGCCGGCAAGATGGAGCCGGTCGACCCCGCTCACCTGATCTTCCTGCTGTGGGGCAGCACCCAGCACTACGCCGACTTCGCCAGCCAGATCTGCCTGTTCACCGGCAAGAGCAGCCTGAAGAAAGCCGACTACGCAGATGCCGCCGACAACCTCGAACGCATCATCCTCAAGGGGTTGGGCCTGACGCCGCCCAAGCAGGGCTAGATCGAACGTTAGTCGGCGACGCTACTGCACTGGAAGGACGGTGGGAGCGGCTTTAGCCGCGATGCTTTGTTGTTGCTCCGTATCGCGGCTGAAGCCGCTCCCACCGATGCCCGCCTCTAAGCGCCGCGATACGCTGACATCATCCAGAAGCCCACGGCTCGCTACGCTGGGCTCCGGCGCGCGGCGCCTCAGCCCAAGCTAGCGCGGCTTCAAATCAGCTCGATGCGGTCGTCGAATATGCGGATCAGGCCCTGCTTGAACAAGCCGCCGATGGCCTTCTTGAAATTGCCCTTGCTGACACCGAAGGCCTTGCTGATGGCCTCGGGCGGGCTCTTGTCGGACAGTGCCAGGCTGCCACCGGCATCGCGCAGGGCGCCGAGGATCTGCTCGGACAATTCATCGCGGGCCTGTTGGCCGACCGGCTGCAGGCTCAGGCTGATCTTGCCGTCGGCACGCAGTTCCTTGATGAAGCCCTTCTCCTGGGAGCCGCCGCGCAGGAACTTGAACACCTCGTTCTTGTGAATCAGGCCCCAGTGCTGGCCGTTGATGATGGCCTTGAAGCCCAGATCGGTCTGCTCAACGACCAGCAGGTCCACTTCCTGGCCGACCTGGTAGTTGGCCGGCGTCTTGTCCAGATAGCGGTCCAGGCGCGCGGTGGCGGTGATGCGGCGGCTGCGGTCGAGGTAGACGTGCACCACGCAGTAATCGCCGACCTGCAGCGGGCGCTTCTCCTCGGAGTGCGGCATCAGCAGGTCCTTGGGCAGGCCCCAGTCGAAGAACAGGCCGATGCGGTTGATATCCACCACTTTGAGGCTGGCGAAGCCGCCGACCTGCACCTTGGGTTTCTCGGTGGTGGCGATCAGCCGGTCTTCGCTGTCCAGGTAGACGAACACATTGAGCCAGTCGCCGACCTCGCAGGGCTCGTCCTTGGGGATGTAGCGCTTGGGCAGAAGGATCTCGCCGTCGCTGCCGCCGTCGAGGAAGAGGCCGAAGTCGGCCAGCTTGGCCACCTGCATTGAATTGAAGCGCCCGATCAGAGCCATGGTCGTCACCTGAGGCAAAAGTCCGACATTCTAAGCCGCGGCAGCATGCGGATACAGCCATCGCTGGCACATAGCACGCGCATGTTTCAAAATCATGGCAGGCAGGCAAACTTCGGCCTCGCCCCTCTGTCTGAACTACACGGACTTCTCGCTGCCTTTCCCTGGAGCTCCTGTGCATCCTTCCAGCCGCTGGCTGCCTTATCCTGCCGCGTCGCTTCTGGCCCTCGGCTCGTTGTTTCTGCTTCTGCCCATGGCCAGCCGCTACTGGCTGGGCTGGTCGAGCTGGCCGGGCTATGCCTCCGACCTGGGCATCGGCAGCCTGCTTGTATTGCTGTGCTACCGCCGCCCCTGGCTCACCGTACCACTGGCCATCGCCTGGGCACTGCTGCTGCTGGGCAACGCCGAGCTGATCAACGCGGTCGGCCGCATGCCCGAGCCCAGTGACCTCAAGTACCTGAGTGATCCGCAGTTCGTCAGCCAGTCGACCCAGGGGAGCGGTATCCGCTATCCACTGCTGGCCGGCGCGCTGGTCGCCACTGTGCTGGCCTGCCTGCTGCTGGGCCGCCGCCAGGGTCCGCAGATCCCCCGCTACACCTACGCGCTACCGGTCGCGCTGCTGCTTGGTCACGCCGCCGGGCAATACGTCGCGCCCAGCGAAGACGACCAGTGGCGCCTGTTCAACCTCCCCCACAAGCTGCTGGCCGAAGGCGCCAGCCATGTGCGCCTGGCTCTGGAAGACCACTGGTACGCCGGCGATGAGTCGGGCCTGCCAGCGGATATCGCCGGGCTGAGCAAGCTGGATATGTCCGGCACGCCCCTGCTGCCCGAAGGGGGCAAGGCACGCAACCTGCTGATTATTGCGATGGAGGGTATTCCCGGCGCCTATATCGCCAGGAATCGCCAGCTGATCGGCACCCCCTACGCAGAAGACCTGATGCCGCGCCTGAGCCAGTGGGCCGAGCGCAGCATGACCACGCCGGACTATGTGCTGCACAGTCACCAGACCATCCGCGGCCTGTACGCCATGCTCTGCGGCGACTACGGCAAGCTCGATTCCGGCACGCCCAAAGGCGTTGAGCTGCTCAATAGCGAAACCCGCAATCTGCAGTGCCTGCCGCATCAGCTACGCAGCATGGGCTTTCGCACGCACTTCCTGCAGGGCGCCGGGCTGCGTTTCATGGCCAAGGACCAGATCATGCCGCACATGGGCTTTGAGCAGACCCACGGCCGCGAATGGTTCAAGAACAAGCCTTACCTCGATTTTCCCTGGGGCATGGACGACAAGGCCTACTTCGAGGGTGCGTTGAAGTACGTCCAGCAGCTGCGCCAGGACCGGCAGCCGTGGATGCTCACCCTGCTCACGGTCGGCACACACCAACCTTACTCCGCGCCCAAGGAGTACCTGGCGCGCTACCCCACGGCCAAGCAGGCCGCCATCGCCTACCTGGACGATGCAATTGCCGACTTCCTCGGCGGACTGCAAAAACAAGGCGTGCTCAAGGACACCCTGGTCGTCGTCACCTCCGACGAATCCCACGGCCTGGAGAACGTGCGCCTGGCCTCGGCCTGGGGCTTCAACCTGATACTGGCCCCGGAGCAGGACAAACTGCCGGAGGTTAAGCGCGGCGTGTATGGCCATGTCGACCTGACCGCCTCGATGCTCGACTACTTCGACCTGCCGATACCGGACAACATCGCCGGTCGCTCGCTGCTGCGCGACTATGCAACGCCGCGCGAGATCATGTCCTACACCAACGGCCTGCTGCGCCAACACGACGGCAAGGTGTTCACCGAGTGCAACTTCCAGCAGGTCTGCCGGCGCTATGAGAGCAGCGGCTTCATCGCCCACTCGGCCAAATACCTGGGCCGGTTCAGCGGTCGCCAGGCGCGGCTGGTCAGCCAGCGCGCGGCGCTGCTCGACCAGTCCATCACCGGCGGGCAGGTCGGCCAGCGCTACCAGTTCGCCAACCGCGAGCGTATCGAACTGCGCCCCGAGGCTCGTGACGCGTGGGCGGACAACCTGATCGGCGCCCAGTATCTGGAGCTGCCCAAGGGCACCCGCACCCGCGTGACCCTGAAGATCGAGGCCGTGCGCCTGGACCGCAACGGTGCGACCCTGCGTTTGCTGACCAAGGAATACGACCGCAACAACGCCTTGCCCATCCCGGCGCTGCCACCACTCAAGCGCGGCGAGAGCGTGGCGCTGAGCTTCGACTTCGATAACCCCGAGACGCGCAAGGCCTTTTCCTTCCACCTGCTCGGCGAGGGCCACGGCGCCATTCGCATCAGCGATTTCAGCGTGGTCACCGAGCCGCTGCCGCCAGAGCTGGTGGCCGACCAGAGCGTCGACACGGCGCGGGAAGCCGCAGCGCACTAACAGCGGTAGCCCGGATGCAATCCGGGGCGGTGTTGCCTGCTTCCCGGATTGCATCCGGGCTACGGCCGAGTTGCCTGAAAAGGGGCTAGCGCTATTGCCCCTTCTCCAGCCCCAGTCTGATCAACTTGCCGTCCGGCGCATCGGTCAACAGGTAGAGATAACCATCCGGCCCTTGGCGCACATCGCGGATCCGCCAGTCCTTGTCCTTCAACAAGCGCTCCTCATGAACGACCTTGTCGCCGTCCAACTGCAGACGGATCAACGACTGGTCGGCCAACGCGCCGATGAACAGGTTGTGCTGCCAGGCCGGAAACCGCTCGGCGGTGTAGAACGCCATGCCGGAAATGGCCGGCGATTTTTCCCAGACATGCTGCGGCGCCTCGGTGCCAGCCACCCGCTCGCCCTGCGCCTCGGGAATGGCCAGGAAGCTGTAGTTGACCCCGTGCGTCGCCAACGGCCAGCCATAATTCAGGCCCTTGCGCGGGATATTGATCTCGTCGCCGCCACGCGGACCATGCTCATGCAGCCAGATACGCCCACTCCAGGGGTTGAGCGCCAGCCCCTGTGGGTTGCGGTGGCCATAGGACCAGATTTCCGCCCGCGCGCCCTGCTGGTCGACGAAAGGGTTGTCGGGCGGCACGCGACCATCGGCCTGCAGGCGCACCAGCTTGCCCTGCAGCTTGTCCAGATGCTGGGCGGTGGGCCGCTGGTTGTTCTCGCCCAGGCTGATGAACAGATATCCCTCGCGATCGAACGCCAGGCGCGAGCCGAAGTGAATGCCGCTCGACAGCTTCGGCTGCTGGCGGAAGATCACCTGGAAGTCGTCCAGCGCGCCCATGTCCTCACGCAGACGCCCTCGTCCCACGGCCGTACCGGCCTTGTCCCCCTGAGCATCACCCTCTGCATAACTCAGATAGACCAGGCGATCCTCAGTGAACTGCGGCGACAGCACCACGTCGAGCAAGCCGCCCTGGCCCTTGGCATAGACCTCAGGCACACCCCCCAGTGGCTCGCTCAATTGCCCCTGCGCATTCAGCCAGCGCAAGCGCCCCGGCCGCTCGGTGATCAGGCTGCCCTGCCCCTGCGGCAGGAAGGTCAGCGCCCAGGGGTGTTGCAGGTCGCCGACCACCTCGGTGACTTGCAGCTCACCCAGCTCGCTGCGCTCGGCCATGGCCAGTGGACTCAGCATCAGGCTCAGCGCCATCAGTAGATGTTTCATATTCGCCCTCCTTCTCGACGCTAACCTTGTAGCCCAACACCGGCGCCCAGCCCAGGCCGGGTACAATGCCTTTCATTTCCCGATGTGACACTCGCCGCCATGACCGAAGCCGAACGCCTGTCCAAACGCCTGATCCAGCAAATCGCCTGTTCCCGGCGCGAAGCGGAGCTGTATATCGAGAATGGCTGGGTCACGGTGGATGGGGTGGTGGTCGAGGAGCCGCAGTTCCCCGTCACCCACCAGCAGGTTGCCCTGCTGCCGGGCGCCAAGGCCGAGACCCAGCCGCCCATCACCCTGCTGCTGAACAAGCCCGCCGGCCTGGGTTGCGGCCTGGGAGCCAACTCCTGCCAGCAGTTGCTCAGCCACGCCCATCGCTGGGCCGATGATCCCAGCGGCATGCGCCCCCTGCAGCGCCATCTGCGCCGCCTGGAACTGCTGACTCCGCTGGAAACCGATGCCAGCGGGCTGCTGGTATTCAGCCAGAGCCCCGGGGTGATCCGTCTGTTCAAGGACAAGGGGGCGACGCTGGAGCAGGAGTATCTGGTTGATGTTGCCGGCAGCCTGGATGAGCGCGGCCTCAAGCGCCTGTCATTCGGCCAGACCTACAAGGGCGTCACGGTGCCGCCGTGCAAGGTCAGCTGGCAGAGCGAGAACCGCCTGCGCTTCGCCATCAAGGCCGTGCAGCCAGGGCAATTGCGCCACATGTGCGAGAGCCTTGGCCTGCAGGTGCAGGGCATTCGCCGCCTGCGCTTCGGTCGCACCGGCCTGGCCAAGCTGCCGGTCGGACACTGGCGCTATCTGGGCGCGAACGAAAAGTTTTAAGGAAGGCTCAACGGTAATCCGCGTAACGCCGCTCGATCTGCAGGTATTCGCCACTGTCGCGAATCGCCTGCAAACCCTGGTCGAAGCGGTCGCGCTGCAAGGGTTGGCGAAAGCCCACACTGTAAGGAGTGGGCGCAAACAGCAGGTAGATGGTCAGCGGCTGGGTAACATCCACCTGATCCGCCACCTGGCGGTTGAAAAAACGCAGGATGCGCGGATCGCTGATCACCACATCGACCCGCCCGCTGTAGAGGAGGCGATTGCGATTGATCTGCAAGGCCTCCTCGCGGTAGCGCGGATTGGCATCGGCCATGGCCTGAAACTCCTCACCCAGCAGATAGCGCGAGCGCTGAAAGCTGCTGATCGAATAGCCCCTCAGATCATTGATGCTGTCGATGCGATAGCCCCGCGAAGACAAGGCCACCGCCTGGTTGTGGTAGTGAATATAGGTCGCCGAATAATGCGCCTCGATGCCACTGCGCGGGTTGGTGGTGGCGATGGCGTCCAGCTCACCACGGCGCAAGGCCAGGTGCAGACGCTCCATGGGGGCGTGCCGCACGTCCATGTCGTAACCGGCCTCACGCAAAGCTGCAGCGACGATGTCGAACTCCAGCCCGCGGTGTTCGCCTTCGAACACATAGGGCGGTTTGTGGGTACCAAAGCCAATGCGCAGGGTTTCCGCCGAGGCAACAGGTACGCACAGGGCAAACAGCAGCGGCCACAGGCATCGAAACATGCATCCCCCCTCAGACAATGGCCCAAGCATAGGCGCCAGAAGTCCGCACAACCATCATGTGAGACGATGTTGCCCCATTCATCCGCCGTCAGCTGGCAGGCGCTAGACTCTCCGCTCACCACTGGGAGAACCCTCATGCTCAAAGCCGAATACCAGCAACGCGGCAAGGTGCCGCAGGATGTCATCGCCGCCGTGGAACTGCAGCTGCCGCCGCTGGCCGCCGGCCAGGCTCTGGTCAAGGTACTGGCCGCACCGATCAACCCGTCCGATGTGCTCACCCTGACCGGCGAGTACGGCATGCTACCGCCACTGCCCGCCATTGGTGGCAACGAAGGCGTCGGCCGTGTCGAGCAGCTCGGCGAAGGGGTCAAGCACCTCAAGGTCGGTCAGACCGTGCTGCTGCCGGTGGGTTGCGGCACCTGGGTCAGCCACCTGCAGGCACCCGCCGACAAGCTGATCCCGCTACCGGATGCCGACCCGCAGCAACTGGCGATGATGACCGTCAACCCGCCAACCGCCTCACTGCTGCTGAGCGAGTTCGTCGACCTGCAACCCGGCGACTGGGTAATCCAGAACGCCGCCAACTCTGGCGTCGGCGGCTACCTGATCCAGCTGGCCAAGCTGCGCGGTTTCAAGACCATCAACGTGGTACGCCGTGAATCGGCGGTCGCGGGCGTCAAGGCCGAAGGCGGTGATGTGGTGCTGGTCGATGGCCCACACCTGCACCAGCAGGTGCGCGAAGCCATCGGCGACGCCAAGCTGATGCTCGGCATCGACGCCGTGGGCGGCGCCGCCACCGACCATATCGCCGCCTGCCTGAGTGAGAGCGGTACGCTGGTGAACTATGGCCTGATGAGCGGGGAGCCCTGCCAGGTATCAGCCACGTCCTTCGTCTTCCGCGATATCACCCTGCGCGGTTTCTGGCTGGCCAAGTGGTTCCGCAAGGCCAGCCCGGCCGAGCAGATGAAGGTATTCGGTGAGCTGACCCAACTGATCGCCAGCGGCAAGCTCAAGGCGCGCATCGCCGCCACCTACAACCTCAGCCAGATCAAGGAAGCAGTAGCCGCGGCCGCCAGTGGCGAGCGCGACGGCAAGATCCTGATCGTGCCGTGAACAACCATGCGGTGTAGCCCATCGTGGCTGAAGCCACTCCCACAACAACCTGCATAGGCCGCGTGGGAGCGGCTTCAGCCGCGAAAAAGAGCAGGCAGAGAAAGGGGCCTTTCGGCCCCTTCTCGTTTACTCCGCCGCTGGCTTCTTGCGCTTGAGCGGCGCCATGCCGTCCTGGCTGACCAGCGCCGAAGGTGCCTTGGGTGCGCTCGGCCGGCGCTTGGCGCTCGGCTTGGCAGCGCTCTTCTTGGCGCCGTCCTTCTTGTCGGTCTTTTTCTTCTTCACGCCGGCGGCCTTGCCCGACGCCTTGACGTTCTTCGGCCCCTGGTAGCTGCCTTTCAGCTCCTTGATTACGCGACGCTCGAAACGCTGCTTGAGGTAGCGCTCGACGCTCGACATCAGGTTCCAGTCGTTGTGGCAGATCAGCGAGATGGCCAGGCCGTCGGCGCCGGCGCGGCCGGTACGGCCGATGCGGTGCACGTACTCGTCGCCGCTGCGCGGCATGTCGAAGTTGATCACCAGGTCGAGGTCTTCGATATCCAGGCCGCGGGCGGCCACGTCGGTGGCCACCAGTACCTTGCTGCCGCCCTGGCGGAAACGGTCGATGGCCTGCTTGCGGTCTTTCTGGTCCTTGTCGCCGTGCAGTACGAAGGCCTTGTAGTCCAGCGCCACCAGGTGGCCGTAGAGGCGATCGACCTGGGTGCGGGTGTTACAGAACACGATGGCCTTGCGGTAGGTCTCGTTGCTCAGCAGCCACTGCACCAGGCGCTCTTTGTGCACGGGATCGTCGGCGGTGATGATCTGCTGCACCGTGGTTTCGCTGAGCTGGTCGACGCTGTTGAGCTTGAGGTGGGTCGGCTCGCGCAGCACCTTGGCGATCATCTCGCGCAATACCTTGCCGCCGCCGGTGGCGGAAAACAGCAGGGTCTGCTGGCGATTGGCGCACTCGCTGGTGATGCGCTCGATGTCCTCGGCAAAGCCCATGTCGAGCATGCGGTCGGCCTCGTCCAGCACCAGCACCTCGACTTCCTTGAGGCTCAGGCTGCCGGCGTTGAGGTGCTCCATCAGCCGGCCCGGCGTGGCGATCAGGATGTCCGGCTGCTTGCGCAGCAGTGCGGCCTGCTCCTTGAAGTCCTCGCCGCCGGTGACCAGGCCCGCCTTGATGAAGGTGAACTGGGAGAAACGCTCCACTTCCTTGAGGGTCTGCTGGGCCAGCTCGCGGGTCGGCAGCAGGATCAGCGAGCGCACGTCGGTGCGCTTCTTCGAGTTGGCATCGCCGAGCAGACGGTTGAGCAGCGGCAGCAGGAACGCCGCGGTCTTGCCGCTGCCGGTCTGCGCCGTCACCCGCAGGTCACGTCCTTCCAGCGCCGGCGGAATGGCCGCCACCTGCACCGGCGTCGGCTCGGTGAAATTGAGCTCGGCGACGGCCTTGAGCAGGCGTTCATGCAGGGCGAATTGGGAGAACACGGGGCTTACCTCGGCACAATCGAAAAAACAGCTGCATAGGTTACTCGCTCGACCGCCGCGCCGCACTGTCGGCGTCCACAGCTGTACAACATTTGCACAAAGCTGACCCCGTAGTTAGAATGCGCGCCGCCCTGCATCCCGTGGGCATGGGTTCCCTAACCCCATTCACTAAAAAGGTCCGTGCCATGCCGCCGCTCGCCGCTTCTCGTCCGCGCTTCGCCCTCCCGGCGCTGATTGCCTTCCACATCCTGATCATCATCGCCAGCAACTACCTGGTGCAGCTGCCGATCACCCTGTTCGGCTGGCATACCACCTGGGGCGCGTTCAGCTTCCCGTTCATCTTCCTCGCCACCGACCTGACCGTACGCCTGCTCGGCAAGCGCCCGGCGCGCCAGGTGATCGCCCGGGTCATGATCCCGGCGCTGGTCGCCTCCTACGTGGTATCGGTAGTGTTCCAGGAAGGCGCATTCCGCGGTCTGGGTGCGCTCACCGAGTACAACGAGTTTGTTCTGCGCATATCGGTGGCCAGCTTCCTCGCCTATGTGCTCGGTCAGGTACTGGATATCCAGGTGTTCGACCGCCTGCGCCAGTTACGCCAGTGGTGGATCGCCCCGGTCGCTTCCACTGTGCTGGGCAACCTGCTGGATACCTTCGCCTTCTTCTCGGTGGCCTTCTGGCGCAGCGAAAACCCCTTCATGGCCGAGCACTGGGTGGAAATCGCCACGGTGGACTACGGCGTCAAGCTGGCCATCAGCCTGATGTTGTTCGTACCGCTATACGGCATGCTGCTCAACGCCATCCTGCGCCTGCTCGACGGGCGCCGTGGTGCAGTCGCCTGAGACGCTGACCCCGCCCTGAATCCGGCGCTCGACGGCAGTCGTCAGTACGCCGACCCTCAGGGCTCGTCCATACTGAGCGGGGAACCACACGCGTCTGCACGCATCCAAGTGCACACAACTCAGGAGTTGACCATGCGCATTGTGCCTTTCGTCCTCGCCGGCCTGCTCGCCCTGCCTACGCTATCCGCACAGGCCGCCCCCAAGCATGACAAACACGACAAGCACGGTGGCGAGCCGGACGTGACCGTCGATCTACGTGGGCCGAGCATCGATATCGGCCGGGTACGCGTGGTGCTCGGCGATAACCGCGACCTGATCGGCCCGACGCAGTCACTGCCGCCCGGCATCCGCAAGAACCTGGCACGCGGCAAGCCGCTGCCACCGGGCATCGCCAAACGCTTCGACAACCGCCTGCTGGGCAAGCTGCCGCACTACGACGGCTACGAATGGCGCCAGGTCGGCACCGACGTGGTACTGGTAACCCTGGCCACTGGCCTGATCTACGAGATTCTGGATAACGTCCTCGACTGAGCGGCGGAAACTTCAACCCGCCACCTCGACTCCAACCCGTGACGGCCACTGTCCACAGGCCATCACGGGGGCCCATGAAACCGACGCTGATCTATTGCGTAGCCGCCAGCCTGGACGGCTACATTGCCCGCCCGGACGGCAGCAGCGACTGGCTGGCCGGTGATGACGAAGCCATTGCCTGCGACGGTCTGCTGCTGGGCCGCGCCACTTATGACGCCCTCAGCGCGTACTGGCCGCTACCGAAAAAGCCCACCCTGCTGTTGACCCGCCACCGCCCCACACACCCGCCGGAGCAGGTACGCGCCCGGCATTGCACCCCCAGCGCAGCCCTCGACGAACTGGCCGCGCTCGGTTGCCGGCGAGTACGCCTGCTCGGCGGCAGCAGCCTGGCCGGCAACTGCTCCGCCGCCGGCCTACTGGACGAACTGGTGGTCCGGCTGATGCCGCACCTGTTGGGCGCGGGCGTACCGCTGTTCGCCGGCGGCATGGAACGCCAGCTGCAGCTAATCGATACCTACAAGATCAACGGCGGCGGCATTCACCTGCACTACCGGGTCTTGCCCGAGCCGCAGTAGTTCACGGAGTAACAACCACGCCCTGCCTGGCCTGCTTGCGCAACAGGCGCACACTGTCCCAGCCGGTCAGCACGATCGCCAGCCAGATCGGCCCGTAAGTCCACAACTGACGCACATCAAAAGCCTCGCCCAGCACCACCACCGCCACGCCGAACAGCAAGACCGGCTCCACATAACTGAGAATGCCGAACAGCCCCAGCGGCAGCAGGCGGCTGGCCGCCATCATGGCGCCGAAGGCCAGTGCGCTGAGCAGGCCGAGGCCCGGCAGCAGCCACCACAGCTGAGGTTGCAGGGTGAAGACCTCGGGAGGGCTGAAACGCATGATCAGCCAGATCGCCAATGGCGCCAGCACCAGCATTTCCAGCACGAAGCCGGACAGCGCGTCCAGGCGCATCCAGCGGCGCAGCATGAAATACGGCGGATACCCCAGCGCCGCCACCAGCGTCACCCAGGAGAAGGCACGGGTCAGCCACAGCTCGTGCAGCACCCCGATTAGCGCACAGCCCACGGCGAGGCTCTGCAGCGGGCGCAGGCGTTCGCCATAGAACACGCGCCCGCACAACACCATGGCCAGCGGCAGGAGGAAGTAGCCCAACGAGACATCCAGCATGCGCCCGGCCAATGGCGCCCAGACGAACAGGTACCACTGCACGCCCATCAGCGCGGCGGCCAGCGGCAAAGCAGCCAGCAGCAGTGGCTCGCGGCGCAGGCGGGCAAAGCTCTCTGCCAGCACGCCGAACTGCCGGCTCAGCAGCACCAGCAACAAAACGGCCGGGATCGACCAGAGAATCCGCTGGGCGAACACCTGCAAGCCATCCAGTGGCTGCAGCCACAGGACATAGCCGGGAATCAGCACGAACAGCACCGAGGCCGTCACTGACAGCCCCACACCACGACCCGACAGCTGCACGGCAGCCTCCGACACCAAGAGGAAAGGCGGCTATGGCAACACAGTGCGTTCAGTATTTCAAACACAGTCAGCCAGCGGATTGGCCATACAGCCTGCGTTACACTCCCCGTCCACCGTCAGGAGCCGTCGAGATGCCGCGTATAAACACCCGCGAGTCGCACCAGCAGCAGGCTTTTTGGCGCGACCCGGCACTGCCTTTCGTCGAAAGCCGCCGCGCCTGCCATAGCCGCGCCTGCTACCGCGCACACAGCCACCCGACCTTCTCCATCGGCGCGGTGGATGCCGGACGCAGCGTGTTCAGCGGCGCTGGCGAACAGCCCATCGCCCTGCATCCCGGCATGCTGGTGTTCGTGCCGGCCAGCCGCGTGCATGCTTGCAATCCGGCTCCAGACGCCTCATGGAGCTACCAGATGCTGCACCTGGACGCCGCCTGGCTACAGGCCACTCGTGCGGAATACGCCACAACCCTGACCGACGAACCCATCCGCATCCTCGACGAGTCTGGGCTGTACCGGCAGTTCTGCCGGCTCAACGACGTGCTGTTTTCCACCGCGGACACTGCCGAAAAGGAAACGGCGCTGATCGAGTTCATCGGTGATCAGGATCTCACTCACCTCGCCGGCATCCACCTGCCATTGCCGGACAACGTCAGCCGCGAACGCTTGCAACCTGCCCTGCGGCGCTTGGCCAAGACGCCAGGCGCGGACGTACCGCTGGACGAGTTGGCCAGCCTGGCCGGCATGAGCCGCTATCAGCTGATACGTGCCTTTCGCCGCAGCACCGGTTTGACGCCGCACGCCTGGCAACTGAACCAGCGCATCAACCTGGCCCGCGAGCACATGCGCGCCGGCGCGGATATCGCCACCGTTGCCCAGGACCTGGGCTTCGCCGACCAGGCGCATCTCCAACGGGTATTCAAGGCGCATACCGGCGTGACGCCCGGACGCTATCGCGCCTAGTCGCAATTTCCTTCAATACCCGGCACAGGCACCTCGGCAGACTGCGGCAAACCCTGCCAGAAGCCTCGCCATGCACGTTTTTCTCCTGATCGCCGCCGCCCACTTCCTCGCCCTGCTTTCTCCGGGCCCCGATTTCTTTCTGATCGCCCGCAGTTCTCTGGCCCATGGCTGGCGCATCGCCACTGGCGCCTGCCTGGGCATTGCTCTGGGTAATGGCCTGTTCATCCTGCTGGCGTTCCTCGGCACGGGCGCGCTAAAGGCCGATAGCCCTTGGTTCCTCGCCCTGCAACTGGCCGGCTGTGGCTACCTGCTGTACCTGGGCGTGCTGTTCATTCGCCACGCCGAACGCAGTGAGCTGACGCTGACAGGTACTGCCGGCAGTACCGCGAGCTGGTGCCGCGCCACCGGCATGGGCCTGCTCTCGGCCCTGCTCAATCCGAAGAACGCCCTGTTCTACGCCAGCCTCGCCGCCATGCTCAGCGGCCCCTATGCCAGTGCCGGCTGGAAGCTGGTCTATGGCCTGTGGATGTTTGCGGTGGTGCTGGTGTGGGACCTGCTGATCGCCGTGCTAATCGGCAACCGGCGGGTGTTGCGCCGCTTCAATCGGGCGCTGCCGTGGCTGGAGCGGGTATCAGGCATGTTGCTGATCCTGCTGGCACTCGGGGTACTCGGCCGGGCGGGGCTCAATGCTGGGTAACCGCCCATAAAAAACGGCCCACCGGGAGGAGCACCCAGGCGAGCCGTGGAGGTTGGGCCGGACATAGCGGCCCCAGGGAGATAGGGTGAATCAGGCGACCTGAGCCAGTTGCTCGCGTGCCTTGGCCAGGCCCTTTTCCGAGAACTCCGCGCCCATGTTCAGGCCTTCGGCATGGATGAACTGCACATCGTGAATACCGATGAAGGCCAGCGCCTGACGCAGGTAGGGTTCCTGGTGATCCAGGCCACTGCCGGCATAGATGCCGCCACGGGCGGTCAGCACATAGGCGCGCTTGCCGGTGAGCAGGCCCTGCGGGCCGGTTTCGGTGTACTTGAAGGTGACGCCGGCGCGCAGCACATGGTCCAGCCAGGACTTGAGGGTGCTGGGGATGGCGAAGTTGTACATCGGCGCGGCCAGCACCAGTACGTCGGCAGCCAGCAGTTCATCGGTCAACTGATTGGAGCGCGCGGCGGCGGCCTTCTCCGCCTCGCTCTGCTGGTCGGCAGGTTTCATCCAGCCGGCCAGCAGGGCTTCGTCCAGGTGCGGCACCGGCTGCTTGGCCAGGTCGCGAACGGTGACTTGATCTTGCGGGTGAGCCGCTTGCCACTGGCCGATGAAATCGGCAGTCAGCTGACGGGAAACGGAACCTTCCTGGCGGGCACTGCTTTCGATAACGAGGATGCGGGACATATGGCTGACTCCATCAGAGTGGTTAGCTTCGATGGAGTCAGGTTATGGTCAGTCAAAGAGATAAAAAAGCGCAAAGATCAACACAAAACAATCGACAATGTTGATTTGTCGAATGAACGCCCCTAGGCTCCATTCTGTTCGCAGGTCAGGTCGACCCGCAGCTTGATGATGTTGCGGGCGAACTTCATGGTCACCAGTTTGCGCTCGCCGGCTTTCAGGTCCGCCGAGCGGGTACGGGGTGCCTCGGGACCGTTGCGAAAGCGTGCCTTGCACTTGGCGTCCATCTGCCCGTAGTTGTACAGAATGAGGCCGCCGATATTGCTATCGATCTCCTGGACTTCGGCGGATACCTCGGCACCATTGAGCTGTTTCTCCAGTTCGCTCGGATAAGCGAATGCGGTCAGCGGCAGCAGTGTGACGGCCAGGGCCAGGCAGGTCTTTTTCATTGGCACTCTCCTTTTTGAAGGTGCCCAGAGTAGAGAAGAGGAAGCGGCGATGAAAGCGCCCCGTGTCACCCTGGAACAATGGCGCACCCTGCAGGCGGTGGTCGACCACGGCGGCTTCGCCCAGGCCGCCGAGGCCATGCACCGCTCGCAGTCGTCGGTGAGCTACACCGTGGCGCGCATGCAGGAGCAGCTCGGCGCGCCGCTGCTGCGCATCGACGGACGCAAGGCGGTACTGACCGAAGCCGGCGAAGTGCTGCTGCGCCGCTCGCGGCAACTGGTCAAGCAGGCCACCCAGCTGGAAGAGTTGGCTCACCACATGGAGCAGGGCTGGGAGGCGGAAGTACGCCTGGTGGTGGATGCCGCCTATCCCACCGCCAACATCGTGCGCGCGCTGACCGCCTTCATGCCGCAAAGCCGGGGTTGCCGCGTGCGCCTGCGCGAGGAGGTACTGTCCGGGGTCGAGGAAGTGCTGCATGAAGGTTCGGCCGACCTGGCCATCAGCGCGCTGAACATCACCGGTTACCTGCCGATTGAACTGAGCGAGGTGGAGTTCATCGCCGTGGCGCATCCGGAACATGCCCTGCACCGCATGCAGCGCGAGATCACCTTTCAGGACCTGGAAAGCCAGATGCAGGTGGTGATCCGCGACAGCGGTCGCGTGCAGCCGCGCGACTCCGGCTGGCTCGGCGCCGAGCAGCGCTGGACGGTCGGCAGCCTGCCTACCGCCCGCACCTTCGTCTGCAGCGGCCTGGGCTTCGCCTGGCTGCCGCGCCACCTGATCACCCGCGAACTGGAGGAAGGTCTGCTCAAGCCCCTGCCGATGGAGCAAGGCGGCACCCGCCAGCCACGCTTCTGCCTCTACAGTAACAAGGACAAGGTACTCGGCCCGGCCACGCAGATCCTCGTCGAGCTGATCAAGAGCTTCGATGCCGCGCCGCTGGCCACACCTTTCGCCGCCCCACTGTCCACGGATTGAGGAACACCCCATGTCCTATTTCGAGCACGCCGGCTGTCAGCTGCACTACGAAGACCGCGGCCAGGGTGAACCCGTACTGCTGGTACACGGCCTGGGTTCGAGCATTCAGGACTGGGAGTATCAGATCCCGCATCTGCAACGGCACTACCGGGTCGTGGCCATCGACCTGCGTGGCCACGGCCGCTCCGGCAAACCGCGCGAGCGCTACAGCATCAGCCAGTTCGCCGCCGACGTAGCGGCGCTGATCGAACACCTGGGCCTGCAGCAGGTGCACCTGGTCGGCATCTCCATGGGCGGCATGGTCGGCTTCCAGCTGGGCGTTGACCAGCCGCAGCTGCTGCGCAGCCTGACCATCGTCAACAGCGGCCCCGAGGTGAAAGCCAAAAGTGCCGCCGACTGGTGGATGCTGGCCAAGCGCTGGACCCTGTCGCGCGTCCTCAGCCTCAACAGCATCGCCAAGGGCCTGGCCCGTCTGCTGTTCCCCCACCCCGAGCAGGCCGAGCTGCGCGCCAAGGTCGAACAGCGCTGGCCGCAGAACGACAAGCGCGCCTACCTGGCCAGCCTCGACGCCATCATCGGCTGGGGCGTGCGCGAACGCCTGCACAGCATCACCTGTCCTACGCTGGTCATCAGCGGCGATCGTGACTACACCCCGGTCAGCCTCAAGGAGGCCTATGTGGCCGAGATGCGCAACGCTCGCCTGCTGGTGATCGAGCGTTCACGTCACGCCACGCCGATGGACCAGCCACAACGCTTCAACGCTGCCCTGGACGAATTCCTCGCCCAGGTCAGGCAGACCCAACCGCAACCCGAAAACAAGGACCCACAACCATGCTGAAACAACTGCTTCTCGCTGCCTGCGGCCTACTGCTGAGCACCAGCCTGCTGGCTGCGGAAAACCCGCGCGTCGTGCTGACCACCAGCTACGGCGACATCGAACTGGAACTGAACGCCGAGAAGGCACCGATCAGCGTGCAGAACTTCCTCGGCTACGTCGACGCCGGCTTCTACAACGGCACCCAGTTCCACCGGGTCATCCCCAACTTCATGATCCAGGGCGGCGGCTTCGATGCCAACATGCGCGAGAAGGACACCTTCAAGCCGATCAAGAACGAAGCCGACAACGGCCTGCGCAACGACCGCGGCACCATCGCCATGGCCCGCACCCAGGTAGTGGACTCGGCCACCAGCCAGTTCTTCATCAACCACAAGAACAACGACTTCCTCAACCACGGCGGTCGCGACTTCGGCTACGCCGTCTTCGGCAAGGTAGTGCGCGGCATGGACGTGGTCGACCGTATCGCCAAGGTGCGTACCGGCAACCGCGGCATGCACCAGAACGTGCCGACCGAGCCGGTGCTGATCCTCAGCGCGAAGAAACTCTAAGCACGCTCGCCCTGGGACTGCAGCAGTTCCAGGGCGGCTGCGCCATCCCCAGCAGCATGAGCCAGGCGCAGCCGTTCCATGCACCGTGCCAGCTCCTCGGCGGACAGACCGTAGTTTTCCGGCAACGCCGCATGACAGCCCGCCAGCGCCTGCGACAGGCGCACACCCCGCCCCGGCGGCTGGCGTCCTTCCCGATACCGCCAGCCGACCATGTCGTTCGACGCCACGCGAACCAGGCCGAAGCCGTCCACCTCGTCCCAGCGCACAAAGTGTGCGCGGAACAGCGAACTGAAGGTGAAGCCTTCATTCTCCAGGCGCAGGTAGTTGGCGCCTGGCAGCAGCGCCAGCGCGGCAATCAGGCTGCCCAGGCCGAAGACCGCCAGGCAGAACCAGCCCATCGCGCGCCCGTCGCGCAGCATCAGCACGGCGATCACGCACAACCCCAGGCACAACAGCAGGATGCCCAGCCACTTCCAGGGCCTGGGCCGTAACGTGCGACTCATATCAGACGGCCCCCAGCCTGGCGCTGCTGCCACTCGACCAGCGCGCCACACCCTGGCTGTCGGCCGGGCAGTGCGCCCCGGCCGCTGTGGTCAGACCGGCCGAAGCGCTTGCGGCAGCGGCTGAACAGCTGAGCAGGCGATTGCGGTGGCAGATAATCAGCGTTCATCTCAGCTCTCGACGCAACGGTAAGGTAGAAGACGACGCGCCTCCTCCATGTAAGCCTGCACGCCCGCACGCTCCTGATCGAGGAAGTCAGCCACCGCCGCGCGCAAGCCTGGATGCCGCAGGTAATGCCAGGAGCGCGTCAGTACCGGCTCGAAACCACGTATCAGTTTGTGCTCGCCCTGGGCGCCGGCATCGAAACGCTGCAGGCCCTCGGCGATGGCGTAGTCGATGCCCTGATAGAAGCAGGTTTCAAAATGCAGACGGTCGAAATCCCCCAGGCAGCCCCAGTAGCGACCATAGAAGGTATCTTCATCCACCAGGCTGAATGCCATCGCCACCGGGCGCCCCTGGCAGTGAGCGGTAACCACGCGGATCGCCTCGGGCATGCGTTCGGCCAACAGGCTGAAAAACACCCGCGTCAGATAGGGCGCGCGTCCGCGCACGTGATAGGTATTGGCATAGCAGGCATAGACGAAGTCCCAGTCCGTCTCGGCCAGCTCGGCGCCGCCTCGCCAGGCGAATTCGATACCCTGCCCGGCGACCTGTTCGCGCTCCTTGCGCAGCTGCTTGCGTTTACGCGAGGTGAGCCCGTCGAGAAAATCCTGGAAATCCCGGTAGCCGCGGTTGAACCAGTGGAACTGGCAACCATCGCGAGCCAGCCAGCCATCACGTTGCGCCAACAGGCTGTCATCAGCAGCCTCGGTGAAATTGATATGCAGGCCTGACAGTCCCTGCGCCTCAAGCTCGGCCTCCACCTCGGCCAGCAACAGATCGGCGGCCACGGCGTTACCCAGCAGACGCGGGCCGGCCACCGGGCTGAAGGGCACGGCGCCGAGCAGCTTGGGGTAATAGGCGATGCCGGCACGGTGGCAGGCATCGGCCCAGGCCATGTCGAACACATACTCGCCGTAGGAGTGCAGCTTCACATAGCTCGGCAAGGCCGCCAGCGCCCTGCCCTGCTCGTCGCACATCAGGCGATGCGCCGCCTGCCAGCCCGAACCGGCGCCCAGACTGCCGCTGTCCTCCAGGCTGCTGAGAAAGGCATGGCGCAGGAACGGCTGCTGCCTGGATAGCAGCGCATCCCAGGCGGCAGGCGCGATTTCGTGCAATGAGGGCAGCTGAAGCAAGGGCATCGACGGTGCTCCAAGCAAAAAACCAGGCCGCACTATATCGCGGAACAAAAAAGCCCCGCACGAGGCGGGGCCAGGAAGGAGCAGCTGTAGTGCTTTTAATTAGAAGACGTACTGGGCGCGTACCACGAAGCCGTCGCCATCGTCATCGCCGTTGCCGTTTTCCTGGTTGTCGACGGTGGACTTGACGTACACGCCGCTCAGCTTGACGGCATCGTTGGCGTACCAGTTGACACCCACGTTGTGCACCTTGCCTTCGACGTCGTCTTGCGGGTCGATACCCACGGTGCTGTCTTCAACGCTCAGGGAGTCGTAGCGGTAGAAGACTTCCCAGGCGCCGATGGACTTGTCAGCCGGCTTGATGCTGTCGAACTTGCCGAGCTTGTAGCCACGCGCTTCGCCGGTCAGGGTGTAGGCCACCTGGGCGTAGTAGCCATCGCCTTCCACGTCTTCGAAGGCATCGGAATCAGCCTGCAGGTCGCGCTTGATGTATTCGCCCTGGATGGAGAACGGCCCCATGGCCCAGGCCGCTTCGAAGGCCCAGGCGCTGTCGTCGTCATACGCACCGGCGGGGGCGTCAGCGCCGCCCAGCAGCAGGCGGTTGCCGTTGTCACCGGCATCGTTGCCGCCGTTGGTGGAAACACCGCGCATGCCCAGACGGCTGCGGATACGACCGTCGACTTCGGTATCGTCCAGGCCGCGCTGGGCGTAGTTCACGCCGAAGTGCAGGACATTGCCGGCTTCGTGCAGCGGGGCAAATACGCCACGCAGGTTGACCTGCTTGACGCTCTCGCCATCTTCGTCGTTGGCGTCCTTGGCGAAAACGCCGGCGGAACCGTACAGGGAATCCATGGCGCTGCCGGAGATCTGCACACCCAGACCGTTTTCGCTGCTGTTGGACCAGCTGGCCAGGTCGTAGGCGGCGTTACGCTCCTGGGCAGTCACCCACTTGGAGCTGGTGGCTTTTTCCAGACCGAATTCCGGGTCGAAACGGCCCATTTTGATCTGTACCGGAGCAAACCCGTTGTAGGCGATGGAGGCTTCGTCGAAGTAACCATCTTCTTCGCTACCGGCGTTGTGCGAGAAGTCGTAGTTGATCTGGTAAGCCCAGTCGCCGTAAGCCACGCCACCGATTTCCAGGAAAGCGCGACGGAAGTAGGCGGCATCAGCGGCATCACCGTCCTTGGTGTAGAAGCCATCGAAGGTGCTGTAGTCGGCCTGCAGACGGCCACCGACCTTGAAGCTGAACTGCTTGTCGGTGGTACCGACTTCCAGTCCGCCTTTGGTCTTGATCACAAGGTCGGCGCCGTCAGTCGTAACGGTACCCGCGAAAGCCTGGGCGGAAACGGCCAGGGCCAGAGCACTGGCGACGAAACCGGCAAGGTGCTTACGGATCATTGAAGGATTCCCCTATTGGTCATAAGAAAACACTGGGCGCTGGCCCTTGGTGTTGGGGGGGAATCTTGGCGGGGGGTTATTTCAGACCGGTTTCTTTAGCATGAAAGTTTAATTACAAAGGAACTTTTTACTTCTATTAGAAATAAGCAACCAACCCCTTGCCGCAGCCGGGTTGGCCGCTTTTTACCAAGTCAGCGCTTGCGCCAGAAATGCGCCAGCCAATGGTCGATGCTCAGCCAGCGCCCCGCCCCGGTGAAGAACAGGCTAACCAGCATCACCAGGTAGGTCACGGCGAACTCGATGCCATTGTTCAGCACCACGAACTTGCCGCTGGCGGTCAGCCAGTCGTAGTTGCCGTGCTCCTTGAGGATCGCCCGCGCCCGCTCGATCTTCTCCGCCGACGCCAGCACTCGCTCATTGGCAAAGGGCGCGGACGGGTCAGCGATCGCCTGCCAGCCATAGGGCCAGTGCACGGCGGCGATGGCCACCAGCATGGTGACGATCAGCGGAATGCTGATCCAGCGCACGGCCAGGCCGAACAGCAGCAGAATCGCTCCGCCCGCCTCGGTCAACGCCGCCAGCCAGGCCAGCAGCGTGGGGAACGGCAGCCCCAGCCCCCAGTCCGGATTACCGAACCAGGCGATGGTCGATGGCATGTCGGCCAGCTTGTGCGTACCCGCCATCCAGAAGATCGGCACCAGGTACAGACGCAGCAGCAACGGGCCGATAAAGTCCACGCGGCGCGTGGCATCCAGGCAGTCCTGCAAGCGGTTGAATAGGGTCAGCATGGAGATCTCCAGAGTCGCTTCGTCCCTGATGACGAGGCTTCACGTTGCCGGGGGAAACCAGATGTCCTGGCGCTGCCATTCATCCAGCAGCATCCGGGCATTGGCGAAGTAGTGATTGTCGGCGGGCAGGCCATTGCTCTCGGCCAGATCGAGTAGCGCTGCGTGACTCGGCTCACCCGCCTGCAGACGCAGCGCCAGGTGATAGGCAAAAGCCGACAGCAACTGGAAACGCACCCGGTCATCCCGGTCACGCCAGGCCAGCAGGCAGGTTGGCTCAGGCGGCGGCACGAGGGGGCGGTAGTCGTGCCCCAAACGCTGCACCGGCCAGGCATAGGCCAGCGGCCAGGCCAATGGCGACCAGCCGCAGGCGGGCAACTCGTCGGTCGATACGTCCAACGCCAGTTCGACCCGCTCGTAGTGCGCCAACTCCGCCAGGAAGGCCGGATCATCCGTCTCGGCGACGAAGCCCTGCTCCAGCCAGGCGACGAACTCCTCGCCGATCTGCAGAAAGTAGGGTGTACGGCAGCGGTAGCTAACCAGGAAAGCACGCACCAGACGCTGCCAGCGCTCATCGCTGAGCAGGCTGCGCAGCACTGGAAAGCCGCTGGCCAGAAAGCCCTCCAGATTATTGAAGAACAACTGCTCGTAGACCCGCATGCGCTCGTTGCTGATGCCCGGCAGCAGCGCCACGCTTTCGGGGCTGCGAATGCGCGCGGCAAAACAGGCCTGGTCCGACTGGCTCATCGTCCGGCCTCCTGTTGCAGCGCTCTGATGCGCGCAACCTCGGCGTACAGCTCGGTCACAGGGGGAAAGTTGAAGTCGCGTTCCAGCAGGGTCGGACGTACGCCATGAGTGGCATAGCAGTGCCTGAGCAAATCCCACAGCGGGTCGCACACCGGCGCGCCGTGGGTGTCGATCTTCAGCTGGGCGCTCTCGTCGAAATGCCCGGCCATGTGCAGATAGGCAATACGCTCGCTCGGCATCGCCGCCACATACGCGACGGCATCGAAGCCGAAGTTGTGGGCATTGACGAAGACGTTGTTGAGATCCAGCAACAGCTGGCAGTCGGCCTCCTCCAGCACCGCGCGAACGAACTGCACCTCGTCCAGTGCGCCGGGCAGACGGGCATAGGCCGAGACGTTCTCGATGATCAGCGGCCGCTCCAGCACCTCCTCGACGGTACGGATGCGCGCCGCGACGCGACGCACTGTCTCATCGTTGAAAGGCAGTGGCATCAGGTCATACAGCTGTCCATCATCGGCGCAGGCCGACAGGTGCTCGCTGTAGCCGCGAACATCGTGCTGGTCGAGAAAAGCCTTGATGGCCAGCAGCAGCTGCAGGTCGAGCGGCGCGGTGCCACCCAGGTTGAGTGAAAGACCATGACAAAGGAAAGGCGTGCGCTCACTCAACGCGCGCAGTTGGCGGCCGAAACGGCCGCCAACGTCGATCCAGTTTTCCGGGGCCACTTCAAGAAAGTCCAGCGGCTCGGCAGCGTCAGCCTGCAACGCTGCGAGCAAGCCGCGGCGCAGGCCAAGGCCCGCGCCCTCGACAAATTGATTGAGCATGGACGAGCTTACTCGGCCTTGTCCGCGCCACACTTGCCTTCGCCGCACTTGCCCTCTGCGGCCTTGTCGGCACCGGCTTCACCACCGCATTTGCCTTCGCCACACTTGCCTTCGGCGTTCTTACCCTGCTCCTTCATTTCTCCGCCGCACTTGCCTTCACCACAGGAACCCTCGTGGCCCTTTTCGTGAGCCGCCAGGTTGTAGCCGCTGTTCAGCTCCTGAGCCGCGAAGGGGTTGCTGTCAGCCTGGGCGGCAAGGGTGGTACCCAGCAGGGCAGCGCCCAGGGTGACGATCAGGGTATTGCGCTGTTTCATAGGATTGCTCCGTCGGTCATGGGGCCTGATTGCCCCGTTACCCACTAGACGGAGAAGGCTGTGCGACGTTACAGCAGGCGCTGAATTTTTTTCGATCAGCGCTGGCGTTGCTGCTGCGCCAGGCGCTCGGCCAGGGCATCCAGCTCGGGAATCTGCTGCTCCGGCAGTTTGCGCAACACGGCCTGGCTCAGCTTCAGCTGGCGGATGAAACGCCGGCAGTGGCTGCACAATGCCAAGTGGGCACGCACGCTGATGCGCTCGCGCAGGCGCAGCTGGCCGTCGAGATAGTCGCTGGAATGGGCCACCAGTTCCTTACAGCTCAACATTGACCGGTCTCCTCGAAATGCTCCAGAGTGGCAAATACCTTGAGTCGGGCGCGATGCAGAAGCACCCGGACATTGGAGAGCGAGATGTCGAGAAGATTACAGATCTCTTCCAGCTCCAATCCCTGGCGCTCACGCAACAGCAGCACACTGGACTGCAGCTCGGACAGGCTGGCAATGGTTTTCTCCAGGCACTCGCGCAGCTCACCTTCGGCCAGCAAGGCCTCGGGAGTGTCCTGCTCCCACTGACTGGGCGGCATCTGCCAGTGGCCATCCTCGGCGAAACGCTCGCCCCCGACGGTGCCATGGGGCGCCGGCAGGTCATCCAAAAGCGGCTCACGGCGCTGCTGCTTGAGCCGGCTCTTGGCGGTATTGGCGGTGATGGTCAGCAGCCAGGTCTTGAGGCTGGAGCGCTGCTGGAAACCTTCCAGATTACGCACCACGGCCAGCCAGGCGTCCTGCACCACTTCGTCGGCATTGCGACTGCCGACGATGGCGTAGGCCACCGCGCGCATGGCGCCCTGGTAGGTCGCCACCAGCTCGCGGAAGGCCCGCTGCTCGCCGGCCAGCAGGCGTGCGAGCAGTTCGCCGTCAGCACCTGACATACCTTGGGGTCAGGCCTTGCGGCGCAGGATCACACTGCCGATGGAATACCCGGCACCAAAGGAGCTGAGCACGCCCACAGTACCGGCCGGCAGGTCGTCCTGGTGTTTGTGGAAGGCGATCACCGAACCGGCCGAACTGGTGTTGGCGTAGGTGTCGAGGATCACCGGCGCCTCGTGTGGTTCGGCGTCGCGGCCGAGCAGCTTGCGGGCGATCAGCAGGTTCATGTTGAGGTTGGCCTGGTGCAGCCAGAAACGCTTGACGTCGGCGACATTCAGCTCATTCTCCTGCAGGTGCGCGCCGATCAACTCGGCGACCATCGGACAGACGTCCTTGAACACCTTGCGCCCTTCCTGAACAAACAGCTTGTCCTTGGCACCAATACCCTCTTCCGCGGCGCGGTTGAGGAAACCGAAGTTGTTGCGGATGTTGTTGGAGAACTGGGTCAGCAGCTTGGTGCCGACGATGCCCCACTGATGCTTCGAGGTGGCCTGGTCGGCGCGCTCGATGATCACGGCGGTGGCCGCGTCACCGAAGATGAAGTGGCTGTCGCGGTCACGGAAGTTGAGGTGGCCGGTGCAGATCTCCGGGTTGACCATCAGTACGGCACGGGCCTGGCCGGTGGCGATGGCGTTGGTCGCGGCCTGGATGCCGAAGGTGGCTGAGGAGCAGGCCACGTTCATGTCGTAGCCCCAGCCGTCGATACCCAGCGCCGCCTGCACTTCGATGGCCACGGCCGGGTAGGCACGCTGCAGGTTGGAACAGGCGACAATCACGCCGTCGATATCGGCGACAGTACGCCCGGCACGCTGCAGAGCCTGCTTGGCCGCGGCGACGGACATTTCGCAGAGGATGCCCCACTCGTCGTTGGAGCGCTCGGGGATACGCGGGGTCATGCGCCGCGGATCGAGAATGCCGTCCTTGTCGGTGACATAGCGGCTCTTGATGCCGGACGCCTTCTCGATAAAGGCGCTGCTCGACTCGCTCAGCGCCTCGACTTCGCCACGCTCGATGGCCTCGGCATTCTCGCTGTTGAACAGCTGCACGTAGGCATTGAAGGAAGCCACCAGTTCGTCGTTGGAGATGCTGTTGGCCGGGGTGTACAGACCAGTGCCACTGATTACGGCGTTGTGCACAGGACATTCCTCTTTGTATACCGCCATAGGCGGCTGACTGATCGATGGCACTCGGCGCCAGGGCCAAAGCGCGAATTCGGTTGCAGGTGCGCAAGAAACCAGGCAAGCACTGCGCAGTAGGCTGCGAAGTGTGCCACAGCCGGCCGGCCTGCGCTGCCGCGGCAGCATGACAACAGACTGGTGGCAGGCCCTTGCACGATCCTGTGAAGATGCACGCAAAAGAGGCGAAGACACATATTTAAAGCAGGATCATCGGCAAACGCGACGACATCATCACTCATCGTCAAAGCTCGATCAAAAGCCTGGCAAAGCGCACCTTTAACGACCCAGAATAGCCACTCCGGGCGATTTTTTGACCGATCATTCCGGAAATAACAGCGTCACCGCACCCGCTACCCAGGAACCCGCCATGCTCGGCACCCATGACCTCACGCTCTTCATCATTTCCGGCCTGCTGTTGAACATGGCACCCGGCCCCGACTCACTACTGGTCATGGCCCGCAGTGCCACTCAGGGCTGGCGCGCCGGCTCGGCGGCGGCTCTGGGCATCGGCGCCGGTACCTGCGTGCACATAGTCGCAGCCGCCCTGGGCATGTCCGCCCTGCTGGCCACCTCGGCGACGGCATTCATGGTGGTCAAGCTGGTGGGTGCTGCCTACCTGCTGTATATCGGCATCAACATGCTGCTGGCCAAGCACAAGGAAGCCACCGAGGCCGCTATCGACACGCTAGCGGCACAGTCCTACGGGCGTATCTTCGCCCAGGGTTTCCTGACCAACGTGCTCAACCCCAAGGTGGCGCTGTTCTTCCTGGCCTTCGTGCCGCAGTTCATCAGCCCGGACGCCGAACACAAGGCCCTGGCCTTCCTTCTGCTGGGCGCCATCTTCAACCTCAACGGCATGCTCTGGTGCCACCTGTTGGCGCTCTCCAGCGCCTTTGCCCAGCAGCGCCTGCAGGTAAGCCGCCGCGTGGGACTCTGGCTGGAGCGCTGCACGGGTGGATTGTTCACCCTGCTGGGCGTCAAGCTGGCTTTAGCTGATCGGGTTTGATCGTGGCGTTGGGTTTTGGTGTTGGGCTTCGCGATGCTCAGCACCAACCTACGGGATAGCCGCTTGTGAGCGGTGTCGCCTATCGGTTAGCGTCTGCGCTTCGCTCTTCTGACTGGCAACCACCATGGCCCTGCATACCTGGCTGATCTATCTCACTGCCGTCTTCGGACTGTCGCTGACGCCAGGCCCCAACGGCCTGCTTGCCCTCACCCACGGTGCGCTTTACGGCCATCGCCGCACCCTGTGGACAGTCAGCGGCGGCATGCTCGGTTTCGTCCTGCTGATGGCCCTGTCGATGTTCGGCCTGGCTGCCCTGCTCAAAGCCTCGGCCGACGCCCTGCTGATTCTCAAATGGGTCGGCGCCGCCTACCTGATCTGGCTCGGTATCCAGTTGTGGCGCTCGCCACCGCTGTACCTCACGCCACTGCAGTCGGCCGCGCCACGCCCGGGTGTACAGTTGTTCCGCCAGGGACTGCTGTCGGCGTTATCCAACCCCAAGGTGATCCTGTTCTTCGGCGCCTTCCTGCCGCAATTTCTCGACCCGGGGCGCAGCCTGTGGCTGCAGTTCGCGATCATGGCGGCGACCTTCGCCGTAGTCGAAGGCTTGGTGGAGTACCTGCTGGCACGTACTGCCCAGCGCACCCGCCCCTGGCTGGAACGTGCCGGGCGTGGTTTTAACCGCTGCTGCGGGGGGCTGTTCGGCGCCATGGGCCTGGCCTTGCCGCTAACCCGCTGAGAAGTCCAGCCGACGTACCCAGCGACAGGCCAGCAGCTTGCCATACAGACGCGCCGCCTCTCGCGGCTCGTCCAGGCGCAGCAGCCAGCACCGTCCACAAGCCTCCAGTTGCCAACCCTGCTCGACCAGCACCACCAGGCGCTGGCGCAGGGCGTGTTCATCCAGATGAGCCGTCTCAATCAGTACCTCGCGCAACATATCGACCTCCCGCAGGCAATGCCTTATTGGGTGGGCTGCATGGCAAAACCGACGCCGAAGCGGTTCCACAGGTTGATGGTGGCAATAGCCAAGGTCAGCTCGGCCATTTCCACCTCATTGAAATGCGCCGCCACCTGGTCGTACAGCGCGTCCGAGACGTGCTGCGAGGGCAAGCGAGTCAGGCTATCGGTCCATAGCAGAGCGGCGCGCTCGCGTTCGCTGAAGAACGGCGCATCCTCCCTGGCTGCCAATGCCAACAGCCGGCGCGCCGACTCGCCATGCTTCAACGCTTCGGCACTGTGCATGTCCAGGCACAGGGCGCAGCCGTTGAGCTGCGAGGCACGTACCTTGATCAGCTCGCGTAGCGAGGTTTCCAGAGTGAAGGCGGCCTGTGTCTGCTCCAGGGCGTAGACAGCCTTGAACACATGCGGAGCGGTCAGGTGATAGTTGTTGCGCTGGCTGGTCATCATGGCGATTCCTCCGAAGTGGTCCGATGTCGTAACAGGATTGATCGCCACTGTATTGCTCGAAAAATCTAGATAAATTATCCAGACACGCAAACATTATGCGAGTAAACGGACAATGGCCTTAGACCGCCTGGAAGCGATGCGCGCCTTCTGCCGCATCGTTGAGCTTGGCAGCTTCACCCGCGCAGCTGAGGCGCTGGGCCTGGCCAAAACCACGGTGTCCGGCCAGGTTGCCGCGTTGGAAGTGCAGCTCGGAGTCAAGCTGCTGCACCGCACCACTCGCCGCGTTTCTCCCACCACAGATGGCGCCGCCTATTACGAACGCGCCCGCGTTGTGCTCGATGACCTCGATGAGCTGGAAACCACGATGGCGCAGCATCGCAGCCTGGCGCGCGGTCGCGTACGCGTGGAAATGCCGACACCAGTCGGCCGCTTTCTGGTGATCCCTGCCTTGCCCGACTTCGTTGCCCGATACCCACAGGTAAATCTGGATGTCGGTTGCAGTGAGCGGGTTGTTGACCTGGTTCAGGAAAGCGTGGACTGCGCCATTCGCGGCGGCCCCGTGCATACCCCGGATCTGGTGTGCAAGCCCATAGGCCAGATGCATTTCACCCTCTGCGCCTCGGCGGCCTACCTGGCCGACAAGCCCATGCCCCGGCACCCGAGCGACCTGGCTGCGCTGCGCTACCTGGCCTTCGTCTACCCCGCCACCGGGCGGCAGAAGACCAATATTTTGCAGCGCGGCGAGGAGCGTTTCGTCCTTGAACAGACACCGGCCATGCGCTTCAACAGCGGAGGCGCCTATATCGCCGCCGCCGAAGCCGGCCTGGGTTTCGTCACCGTGCCGCATGCAGAAGCGCAGCAACCCTTGGCCGAAGGGCGACTGGTGGAGCTGCTACCCGAATGGCGCCTGGAAAGTATGACCATGAGTCTGGTCTACCCCTACTCACGCCATCTCTCGGCACGGGTGCGTGCCTTCGCTGACTGGGCCAGCGAACTGATGGCCGCTAATCCGCTGTGGCGCAGTTAATGAACTGGCCAGCACCATTCTTGGGTAAGCTGCGATCACCCTTGCCGCCATCCGGTTCGGTCATTGCATGCGCCTGATTGCTGTCGTCCTGTTGCTGCTCTGCCACCAGAGCTTCGCTGCCGAGCGCCCCCTACGCTTTTCGGTAAACGAAAGCTGGGGCATGCCCATGATGCGCTACGAGCAGGGCCGTGCCGCTGGCGGCATCCTGTTCGACCTGCACCAGCGCCTGGCCGAGAAGATCGGCCGCCAGGCACAGCAACTGGTGCTGCCGCGCCAACGCGTGCAGCAGGTGCTGCTGCGCGGCGAAATTGATGTGCGTTGCTACGTCAACCCGGACTGGGTCAAGGAGTCCCACCATCAATACATCTGGAGCCTGCCATTCATGGTGCAGCGCGATCTGCTGGTCTCCCGCCACGACGAAACGGCCCTGCCCGGCAGCCACAGCGGTGAGCGCATCGGCACGGTACTGGGCTTTATCTACCCTACGTTGGAGCCACAAATCGCCAGCGGCCTGATTCAGCGCGACGATGCCCGCACCCAGGAACTGGCTTTGGAAAAGCTCATCGCCGGCCGCTACCGCTTTGCCGTGAGCAACCAGCTGACACTGGACTGGTTCAACCGCAATCAGCCCCCGGCAAAGCGCCTGCGCCCGATTGGCGAGCTGGCCGCCGATCTGATTTCCTGCCTGGTACGCGACGAACCGGATGTGCCCACGCAACGCCTGCTGAGGGCCATGGTGCAGATGAAACAGGACGGCGAATTCGACGCCATCCTCGCCCGCTATCGCTGAGCGCCCAGCGATCCCAGGCATTGCTGGGAGACCTGTTGCAAGCGCTTGACCAGCGGCTCCGGCAGTTGCGCCTTGTCCAGCTCGGCGATCTGCGCCGTAGTGAAGTCAGTGCCGATACGCGCCACGGTGCACTCGCAATAGAGCAGCGCCCGCTGTTTGCCCAGTGCCTGGCTGGCGCTGTCGATACAGCTTTGGCGGAAGGTATGGCGAACGTCCGGCGGCCACTCGCCGGCCTGGGCGGACAGGCTGCCTAGCAGCGCGAAAACCAGCGGGAAACGCGCGAACTTAACCATGCAGCCTTCCTCTTGTTGGCCTAGCGCTGGGGCGGCGCGTTATCCGGACGAATATCGAAGCCGCCCGTGTTTTCACTCACCACCTGGAAATACTGCACGCTGCCCGGCTCGACCTTGACCGCCAGCTCCTTGTGCAGGCGACCCATGCCGCACAGGGTATCGTCCAGTGGATCGATCTTCAGACCCAGCACCCGGGTGCCGGCCGGCACCTGGAAGCTGGCCACCTCGGCCATGCCAATGCGCGCAGCAAGCTTGCGGTCCACCTCGATGGCCACGTAGCAGCCACCGCCCATCAAGCCCATGTCGCGATTCACCACCAGTTGCCCACCGTTCTGGAATTCGTCCTGATAGGCCAGCAGGCGGTCGCCCGGCACCTCAGTGATGTTCTCGGGATCGGGGCGGAACGAGGAGCAACCAGCCAGAACAACCAGGGGAAGAACAGCGAGGAACGAACGCATGGGAGCCCTCCTTGGGCGTGCGTGGAGTCGATGCAGTATTGGCGCTAAGTCGCCGCCACTCAAGCCTTGATCCAGGCATCGCTCGACGCGCAGATGTAACGCCATCTCTCGATGCCAGCGAGAGCCACCGTTCCGGGCAGGATTTACAGCCTGCTGATGGCGATATACCGCGCGGCTCAGAGTTCACAAGCTGCCGGACGCGCCATGAGCACAGGCACGATGGGCGCGTAGCCACGAGGGCAGCCCGCTGGTACACAACAAAAAACGCCGCACCCGGTAAAGGAGCGCGGCGTTTTCGCCGGACGGACCCTGTCCGCCCCTGGCGGCATGGGCAAGTGATCAGCCGAGACGCTTGACCAGTCGCGCCTGCAACGCCTTGAGCGCTTCGGCATCACCCTGCTTGGCAGCGTGGATGCCGAGTTGTTCGCCGTCGTAACGCGGCACGATGTGCACATGGATATGGAACACAGTCTGCCCCGCCGGGGCGCCGTTGAACTGGGCCACCTGTACGCCGGCAGGTTGAAGTTCGTCGACCACAGCCTGGGCGACCTTGCGCACGGCAGCCATCAACTTGGCCAGATTGGCGTCATCGATTTCCAGGATATTGCGTGCCTCGACCTTCTTCGGAATCACCAGGCAATGGCCGTAGGACTGCGGAAACAGGTCGAGAAAAGCGAGTACGTCGTCGTCCTCATACAGCTTGTAGCAGGGGGCCTCGCCACGAATGATCTTGGCGAAGATGTTCTGCGCATCGTATTGGCCGTGCAGGCTCATGGTGAAAGCTCCGTGACCCGGTTGAGAAAGCTCGCACCATACCGGCTCGGCTGCGCGCAGGGAACCAGGCGTGAATCAGCCCTGTCGATGGACATTAGCATGACGTTCAATTTCACCCTGTGTGCGCGAAATGTTCTGATCGCCGCACAGCCAACTTCACCAGGGAATCCCATGACCGACCTGTCCGCCTTCGCCATCACCCGCAAATGGCCCGCCCAGCATCCCGAGCGCCTGCAGCTGTATTCGCTGCCCACGCCCAACGGCGTCAAGGTGTCGATCATGCTGGAGGAGCTCGGCCTGGCCTACGAGCCGCATCTGGTCAGTTTTGAAACCAACGACCAGCTCAGCCCCGAGTTTCTCTCCCTCAACCCGAACAACAAGATCCCGGCCATCCTCGACCCCAATGGCCCGAACGGCGAACCGCTGGCCCTGTTCGAGTCCGGCGCCATCCTCATCTACCTGGCCGAGAAAACCGGCCAGTTGTTGCCGCACGATCCGGCCCAGCGCTACCAGACCATCCAGTGGCTGATGTGGCAGATGGGCGGCATCGGCCCGATGTTCGGCCAGCTCGGTTTCTTCCACAAATTCGCCGGCCGCGACTACGAGGACAAGCGCCCGCGTGACCGCTACGTCGCCGAATCCGCACGTTTGCTCGGCGTGCTGGACACGCACCTGCAAGGTCGCCAGTGGATCATGGGCGACGACTACAGCATCGCCGACATCGCCACCTTCCCCTGGATTCGCAACCTGATCGGCTTCTACGAAGCAGGCGATTTGGTGCAGTTCGAGCGCTTCGCCAACGTGCGCCGCGTGCTCGACGCCTTCCTCGCCCGCCCCGCCGTACAGCGTGGCCTGAGCATTCCCAGCCGCAACTGAGCCAGCCATCGCGCCGGTGCACCAGAGCAGGTGCACACGGCGCGCGCTCCGGGTATCTTCTGCGCCGTCGTATCAGCCAGAACCCGTAGTCCCCATGAGCCGTTCCTTACTGCGCGCCGCCCTCTTTTGCCTCGCGGCGCTCATCAGCACCAGCGCCCTGGCCAAGGTCGAGGTCGAGTCCGGTGAACAGAAACCCCTCGGCCACGTGCTGGTCGCCAAGATTTCCGAGGATATCGCCCCCGGCGACTACGACGCCCTGCTCAAGGGCCTGCGTGCCCACCCCGGCAAGTTCGCTCGGCGGATCGCCCTGCTCGACAGCATCGGCGGCAGCACCGCCGAGGCCATGCGCATAGGTCGCCTGCTGCGCGAGACCGGCTTTGAAACGCTGGTACCCTCCACCGGCGTGTGCCAGGGCAGCTGCGTATACCTGCTGGCCGCCGGGCGCAAAAGAATGGTAAAGGGGCACGTCGCCATCCACCGCCCACACTTTCCCGCTGGCGAGTCGGCCCAGGCCAGCCGCGCCGGAATGCCCTACAACGCGGCAGGCTACCTGAGCAGCATGGGCGTCTCACCCAGCCTGGCCAGCGACATGCAAGCCATCGAGCCGCAGCGCATGAAGGTGCTTACGCCACAGGAACTGGCGCGCTATCGGTTGAATTGAGCGCAGAAGCTGTCGCGGCCAAGGCCCCACCTACGGTGTGCAGACAGGCTTGTGTGGGAGCGGCTGGGCGGCATCCGCTTCAGCCGCGATGCTTTTTTGCCGGGCCCCAATCGTGGCTAAAGCCACTCCCACAAAAAACCGGTGCCCAGGCCGTCTGCGGGGCAGGCCCTGAGGCGAGTAGGCTGGATAGAACAGCGCTAGCGCCAGCGCCACTCATACCCTCGCGGTTGGCCCACCGGGCAGGGTTGCGTACCATAGCGCCCCTCGCATGTTGACCACGGCCGGGCAAACCGGCTGCCATCGTTTCTGGAAGCCCATGAAAATCGCCCGTCTGCGCGCCGACGTTCTCGCCGGCCTCACCTCGTCTTTCGCCCTGGTGCCCGAGTGCATCGCCTTCGCCCTGGTCGCTCAGCTCAACCCGCTGATGGGCCTGTACGGCGCCTTCATCATCTGCACCATTACCGCCCTGTTCGGCGGCCGGCCGGGGATGATCTCCGGCGCGGCAGGCTCGATGGCCGTGGTGATCGTCGCGCTGGTGGTACAGCACGGCGCGCAATACCTGCTGGCCACGGTACTGCTCGGCGGCCTGCTGATGATCCTGTTCGGCGTACTGCGCCTGGGCAAGCTGGTGCGCATGGTGCCGCACCCGGTGATGCTCGGCTTCGTCAACGGCCTGGCCATCGTCATTGCCCTGTCCCAGCTGGAACACTTCCACAGCGAAGAAGGCTGGCTGAGTGGCGCGCCGCTGTACTGGATGCTCGGCCTGGTGGCGCTGACCATGGCGGTGGTCTACCTGCTGCCGAAATTGACCCGCGCCGTGCCGGCAGCGCTGGTGGCCATCCTCGGCGTCGGCCTGCTGGTCTACCTGCTCGACCTACCAACCCGCACCCTCGGCGACATGGCGCACATCGCCGGCGGCCTGCCGCAGTTCGCCCTGCCGGATATTCCCTGGAACCTGGAAACCCTGCGCATCATCGCACCCTACGCCACCCTGATGGCCCTGGTCGGCCTGCTGGAAACCCTGCTGACGCTCAACCTCACCGACGAGATCACCCAGAGCCGCGGCCACACCAACCGCGAGTGCGTGGCCCTGGGCGCGGCCAACATGGTCTCCGGTGCATTCGGCGGCATGGGCGGCTGCGCGATGATCGGCCAGACCGTGATCAACCTCAGCTCCGGCGGCCGTGGCCGCCTGTCCGGTGTGGTCAGCGGCGTGATGATCCTGCTGTTCGTGCTGTTCCTCTCGCCGTTGATCGAGCTGATCCCGCTGGCCGCGCTGGTCGGGGTGATGTTCGTGGTGTCGCAGCAGACCTTCGCCTGGGGCTCGCTGCGCGTGCTCGGCAAGGTGCCGACCAGCGACGTGTTGGTGATCGGCGCGGTGACGGTGATCACCGTGTTCACCGACCTGGCCACCGCCGTGCTCTGCGGCATCGTCATCGCCGCGCTCAACTTCGCCTGGCACCACGCCCGCGAGCTGTATGCCGACAGCGACGCGCAGGCCGACGGCAGCAAGCTGTACCGCGCCCACGGCACGCTGTTCTTCGCCAGCACCACGCCCTTCCTCAACCTGTTCGACGTGGCCAATGACCCCGCCCAGGTGACCCTGGATTGCCGCCACCTGAGCTTCGTCGACTACTCGGCCATCGCCGCGCTGAAGACCCTGCGCGAACGCTACGAACGCGCCGGCAAGCACCTGCGCGTGGTGCATCTGTCCGAGCGCTGCAAGCAGCTGCTCAAGCGCGCCGGCGCCCATGACTGACACTTACCAGGCCTAGGGCACTGCGTGCCAAGGCAGGCCAGGCACATGCTGGAAAAGCGCGGCAGAGCAAGCCACTGAGACTTGCCAGCCAGTGCATAAGGAAAATCCAGGGCACGTCAGATAGACAACGTCACAAGAGCCGCCTCGTGCGGCGCGCCCGGCATAGGTCTGCGCTGTGGCATCGCGCGCCCCAACCCGGCCAGACGACACAACGCCGTCGCGACCGATCAGCCTGATGCGTTCAGCGGGGCGCCCTCGCTCGAGGAGCTGCCCGCGGGCAGTGGCCTCGCCCGCTTGGCCGTGCTCCGCGGGCGGCTCCTTGGGGGGCTTGGAGGCGGCCGGCCAGGCTGGTCACAACGCCGGACACCCGAGAACAGAGCGTCACGCCGAAAAGATGCCGGCATGCACGTACAAGGGGTGAATTCAAATACTGCACTAAGCTCAGTCAATTCATAGACGCCATGTTTGCAACGCCTACCGGAGGGCAATATGAAAACGCTGCTGCTCAAACTAAAACATGAAGCACTGAAGGCGCTTCCGCCTACCCTGTTCTTTTTCATCATTCTGCATATCGTGGCCCTCATTCGCGGGCTGATGATCAAAAGCACAGGTGTTCCGCTTCCAGTTTCTGCCTCCGTTCTGATCGCATCACTGGTACTGGGCAAGGCAGTCTTGATCGCGGATATGCTGCCCTTTATCAATCGCTTTCCCGAGAAACCGCTGATCTGGAATGTCTCCTGGAAGACACTGATGTATGCGCTGGTCGCGCTCGCGATCCATTATCTGGAGCGGATGTACGAGTTCGGAAAAGAAGCGACAAGCCTCGCAGAAGCTAACTCCATGCTTTGGGAGTCTATGAACTGGCCTCAATTCTGGGCGGTTCAGATTCTGCTCATTACCTTGATCTTCATGTATTGCGTCATCTCGGAATTGACCAGGGTATTAGGGCGTGACCGCCTGAAAGCCATGTTCCTGGGGCCGCTTCCTCCAGCCTCCAACTAACAACCATCTGAACAGGCTCTGCGTATGTAAATGACAGTGACAGCCCTGGGCGGCTGACTGTCATTTACACCGCAGTCAGGGAGTCGGAGATCGAGAACAGGCTACTGCGCAAGACCCTCCCCCCGTTACAGCTCCCGCGTTACAGTGCCGCCCAATCCCATAGCCCCGAGCAACAATCGATGAGCAACGACCCCCTCCACGGCCTAAGCCTAAAGGCCATCCTCCAGGCGCTGGTCGACAAGCACGGCTGGGAGCGCCTCGGCCAGCTCATCACCATCCGCTGCTTTCAGCATGAGCCCAGTGTCGAATCCAGCCTCAAGTTCCTGCGCAAAACGCCCTGGGCACGAGAGAAGGTCGAGGCGCTGTACATCAAGGACATCGCGGGGCGCGCGCCAGCATCGCCGCGACGCTGATCGGCGTGCGAGTCGGGCTGACTCGACGCACGATAATTGAGCAGGATGGCCTGCTGCGCCTGATTTCGACCCGGATGGCAATCCTGGTCTAGCACAGAGCGGCAGTTAACTGATGCACGGCCGCCGACTCGACCGCCCCCTCCGCCGCATCCGTGGCGAACGCCGCCACGGTGGCTGTGCGCTCACCCTGAGCGCAGTGGTAAACCGCAATCACGCTCCCCGGCCCGCCACCCGTGTGGCCACTCAACAGCAGGCCATTATTCGCCGGCCCCTGCATCAGACCCAGGGCATAACCGGGCGCGGCCCACGGCCGCCCGGGGATGGGGCCACCGAGCACGCGGGCTTCGCGCATGGTCTGCAGCAAGCCAGGTGGTAGCAGCTCACCCGCTTGCAGGCGGTCGAGCAGCCATGCGGCCTCGCTAAGCGGGCCGACCAGCAGGCCATGGTAGACCCAGCCAGGGTGGTAGGCGCTCGCCTCGCCCATGCACACATTCAGCAGGTCGCTGGGCGCAACAGCCAGGCGCACCTGGGTCAGGCCCAGCGGTGCAAACAGGCGTTGGCGCAGCGCCTGTTCAAGCACCAGACCAGTAGTCCGTTCAATAAGCTGCGCCACATACAGATAACCGACATTGGAGTAACGCCAGCCAGCGCCAGGAGGGTAGCGCAGACGCGTGGCTTCGAGGCGCTGCAGCATGTCCTCAGCCGACCAGGGAGGGTCATGGCGGGCGACGGCGGCGTGGTACTCGGCCAGCTCGCCGTAGTCGGCCAACCCAGCTTCATGGCGCAGCAACTGGCGCAGGCTGAAAGGGCCTGCGGGCAGCGCATCGTCGAGGCCGAGCAGACCGTCGCGTACCAGGCTCAGGGCCGCGGCGGCGAGCGCCGTCTTGCTGAAACTCCACCAGGGCACGTACTGGGCAGGCTGGGTAGCGGGCTGCAGGTGGCCGTCGACGATGAGGCAGGCGTGCATGGCTCGACGACTCGGCGGATTCAGACCTTGAGGCCCTTGACCGTCTCGATCCAGGCCGGGTCGAGACGTTTCTGTTCCAGCTCCAGCCCGCGTTGCTCCATCAATTCGCGATGGGTATCGATCTCGCGCACCAGCTGGCTCAGCTCGCTGCTGTTGCCATCGAGCTGATACATCTGCTGCAGACCCAGGTGGTAGAAGCGCAGCAGCTTGTAGGCGCTGTCGTCGCCTGCCGCCACGCCGGCTTTCACATGGTGCATGACGTTGGTGACGCGCATCAGGCTGCGTTTGAGGCCCCAGCCATAGGCGGCGGCCGCCATGAACGGCTGCGACCACAAGAACCGGCGCACAATGGCCACGGTCAGCGCCAGGCCGGCGAGTACACCGAGCAGGTTCCACTTGAAATTGTCGCCGCCCGGCGTGCCCAGTAACTGGGTGCTGAGGGTGGAACAGAGCATGGCCAGCGCCAGAAATAGCACGGCGATCACCAGGGTGCTGCGCCGAGTCTGCTGGCGGTAGAGCTCGGGGCTCATGGGCTGGATTTCGAACATGACGGGCAACTCCGAACGGCGCGATAACAGGCCGCGCATTATGCCCGCTGCCGGCAGCCAGTGGTCGGGCCGAGGCAGCCCGATGGTCTCGAGATTTTTCGCGCCGGCCTGCTCGATAGCCATCCCGTCGCCAAACAGGTAGCAGTCATGACCGCGCATTGGCGCCGAGCCCAGCCCTGGAGCAGTACGGGCACGTCACCTGAGTGAGCGACCGATCCTTTCGCGACCGCCCGCGATGAGCACGGCTCAGGCCTCGACCTGACTCCACTGCTTGCTCAGGCGCTTGTCTGACACCGCCATCTTCGTACCCAGCTGCTGGGCGAACAGCGACACGCGGTACTCCTCCAGCATCCAGCGGTACAGCACCAGCTCGGCGTCGCGCTTGCCCTCCTGGGCGTGCTTGGCGGCTCTGGCCTGGTACTGCTCCCAGGCGGCACTGAGTTCGCCAGTCCACACGCGGTCGCGCTGCAGCTGCCCGCCGATTTTGTCCAGGCGCTGTTCGATGGCCTTGAGATAGCGCGGGATTTCCTTCAGCCACTCTCCCGGCGTCTCGCGTACAAAGCCGGGGTAGACCAGGTTGGCCAGCTGCTGCTTGATGTCGTTGAGCGCCATGGCCTGGGCCAGGTCGATCTTGCCCTTGAAGCGCTTCTGCAGGCCGTGGGCGAGCTTGAGGATCTCCAGGGTGAGCTTGGCGATGCGTTCGGCATGCGCCGTCCAGTCGCCACGCTTCTTCTCGGCCAGGGCGGCCAGGGCAGCGCCGTCACGGGGCAGACTGGCTTCGCCGTCGAGGATGCAGGCGTCCAGGCTGGCCAGCAGGATGTCCTCAACCAGCGCCTCGGAGCGGCCCATTTCGCGGTACAGCAGGCCCAGTTCGGTGAGCCCCGGCAGCTTGCCACGCAGGTACTTGGCCGGCTCGGCCAGTTGCTGCAGCAACAGTTTCTGCAGCGCGCGGCGGTGCTGGAAGTCGGCCTCGGCCTGGGTCGGGAAGCGCCCTTCCTTAACCACGCTCCCCTCTTCCACCAGCGCCGGGAACACGGTCATGGAGAGGCCGGCGATCTTCTGCTGGGCCTTCTCGGCGACCTGGGCGAAGGCCTTGGCCTCAACCGGCTTCTGCTCCTGCTTCTGCTGCGGGATGGCCAGGGCGGCCTGGCTGGCCTCGGCGAAGCGCGCGGTCAGTTCAGCCAGGTCGCGGCCTTCGCCGAGGAACTTGCCACGGGCATCGACCACTTCCAGGTTCATCTTCAGATGGTTTTCCAGCTGCGCAGCCGCATCACGCCAGGCCTCCTCGGGCACGCGGGCGCCGGTCATGCGGGTCAGCTCACGACCAAGCGATTCAGGCAGCGAGCCCTGGCCGAAGGCGATCTTGGAAAGCGCCGCGCCGACGAAGTCCGGCACCGGCACGAAGTTCTTGCGAATGGCCTTGGGCAGGCCGCGCACCAGGGCAATGGCCTTGGCCTCGATCAGGCCCGGCACCAGCCATTCCAGCCGATCCGTCGGCAACTGCGGCAACAGCGGCGCCGGCACGCGCAGGGTCACGCCGTCGCGTGGGTGATTGGGCTCGAAGTGGTAGCTCAGCGGCAGTTGCAGCTCGCCGAGCTGGAGGATGTCCGGGTACTGGGCGGCAGTGACTTCCTTGGCCTCGCGCGCCAGCACGTCTTCCTCGCGCATGATCAGCAGCTGCGGATTCTTCGCGCTCTCGGCCTTGTACCAGTGCTCGAAGGTGGCGGCCTGGTGGATCTCCGCCGGGATGCGCGCCTCGTAGTAGGCGTAGAGGGTTTCCTCGTCGGCCAGGATGTCGCGGCGGCGCGCCTTGGCCTCCAGCTCGTCGAGCTTCTCCAGCAGCTCGCGGTTGGCCGCCAGGCACCTTGCGCGGCTGTTGATCTCGCCGCGCACCAGGCCCTCGCGGATAAACAGCTCGCGTGCGGCCACCGGATCAACCGGGCCGAAATGCACCGGGCGACGACCGACCACGATCAGGCCGTAGAGGGTGACCTGCTCGTAGGCCACCACCTGGCCGCGCTTCTTCTCCCAGTGCGGTTCAAAGTGGTTCTTCTTGATCAGGTGGCCGGCCAGCGGCTCGATCCAGTCCGGCTCGATCTTGGCCACCATGCGGGCGAACAGCTTGGTGGTTTCCACCAGCTCGGCGGTCATCAGCCAGCTCGGTTTCTTGCGGCCCAATACCGACGATGGGTGCACCCAGAAACGCCGCTGGCGCGCGCCGAGGTAGTCGCCATCCTCGGTCTTCTGGCCGATCTGGCTAAGCAGGCCGCTGAGAATCGCCTTGTGCACGGCGGCGTAGCTCTTGGCCCGTTGCGCCGCCTCGCTGGCCTCGGCCTGCTCGCGAACGATGACGTTGACCTTGGTGTCCTTGGTCGGGCTGGGCGCGCTCTTGTGGGAGGGGCCTTGTCCGCGATCATTGGCCTGCTGACCTTTATCGCGACTGAAGTCGCTCCCACGAGCATTGCCGAGCTGCAGGTCACGGGCGATCAGCACCAGCTGGCGGTGGGCGTCGCGCCACTCGCGCAGACGCAGGTAGTTGAGGAAGTTCTTCTTGCACCAGCTGCGCAGCGGGTTGCTGCCCAGCTCCTGGCGTTTTTCCTCGAAGCCGCGCCACAGGTTGATCAGCGCCGCGAAGTCGGAATCCACGTCCTTCCACTGCGCATGCGCCTGGTCGGCGGCCTGCTGGCGGTCCATCGGCCGCTCGCGTGGGTCCTGCACCGACAGCGCCGAGGCGACGATGAGGATTTCGTCGAGGCTGCCGAGCTTGGCCGCCTCCAACACCATGCGGCCCAGGCGCGGGTCGATGGGCAGGCGCGCCAGCTGGCGGCCAATGGGCGTGAGCTGGCCCTCGCGGTTGACCGCCGACAGCTCCTGCAACAGGGTGAAACCGTCGCTGATGGCCTTGCCATCCGGCGGTTCGATAAAGGGGAAATCGTCGATGCTGCCCAGGCGCAGGTGCAGCATCTGCAGGATCACCGCCGCCAGGTTGGTACGCAGGATTTCCGGATCGGTGAATTCGGGGCGGGCGAGGAAGTCCTCTTCGCTGTACAGGCGGATGCAGATGCCCGGCTCGACCCGGCCGCAGCGGCCCTTGCGCTGGTTGGCGCTGGCCTGGGAAATGGCCTCGATGGGCAGGCGCTGGACCTTGGCGCGGTAGCTGTAGCGGCTGATACGCGCGGTGCCGGAGTCGATCACATAGCGGATGCCCGGCACGGTCAGCGAGGTTTCCGCCACGTTGGTGGCCAGCACGATCTTGCGCCCGGCCATCGGCGCGAAGATTTTCTGCTGCTCGGCCGGGGTCAGGCGTGCGTACAGCGGCAGCACTTCGGTGAAACGCAGGTTGGCCTTGCGCAGCACCTCGGCGGCCTCGCGGATCTCGCGCTCGCCGGGGAGGAACACCAGCACGTCGCCAGGGCGCTTGCCTTCGGCCCGTTCGTGGGCGGCGATCTCGTCCAGTGCGGCGAGGATGCCCTGGTCGACGGTGAGGTCGTCGAGCAGGCTCTCGCCCTCCTCGTCCACCTCGGCGGCCAGCGGGCGGTACCAGGTTTCCACCGGGTAGGTACGGCCGGACACCTCGATGATCGGGGCGTCGTTGAAGTGCTTGGAAAAGCGCTCCAGGTCGATGGTCGCCGAGGTGATGATCAGCTTCAGATCGGGCCGGCGCGGCAGCAGGGTCTTCAGGTAGCCGAGCAGGAAGTCGATGTTCAGCGAGCGCTCATGCGCCTCGTCGACGATGAGGGTGTCGTACTTCTCCAGGAAGCGGTCGTGCTGGGTCTCGGCCAGCAGGATGCCGTCGGTCATCAGCTTGATCAGCGTGCTGTCCTTGCTCTGATCCTCGAAGCGCACCTGGTAGCCGACCAACTCGCCGAGCGGCGAGCCGATCTCCTCGGCCACGCGGGTGGCGACGCTGCGCGCGGCCAGGCGGCGCGGCTGGGTATGGCCGATCAGCCCATGCACACCACGGCCCAGCTCCAGGCAGATCTTCGGCAACTGGGTGGTCTTGCCCGAGCCGGTCTCGCCGGCGATTACCACCACCTGGCTCTTGGCCAGCGCAGCCTTGATCTCGTCACGCTTGGCGGCAATCGGCAGGGCGTCGTCGTAGCGGATCGCCGGAATGCTGCGCTGGCGCGCCTCGACCTTGGCACAGGAGGCCTGGAAGCGCTCCAGCCACTGGGCCAGCTTGGCCTCGTCGGGCTTCTTCTGCAGTTCATGCAGCTGGCGGCGCAGGCGGTGACGGTCGGCCTGCATGGCCTGGTCGAGGTTCTTCAGCAGAGAGGCGTGGTTATCGGTCATCGGGCAGGAGCGGCGCAAATTCGGCAAGGCGGCGATTGTCGCAGATTGTCGGCGCCGGGCCTAACCGGAGACGGGCATCCGGAAAACGCCAAGTGCAGCTTTTGCCGGAGCGACTTCAGTCGCGAGGGGCCTCACGAAGAGTCACCACAACTGAAGTTGTTCCCAAGCAACACCGCAAACGCCTTAAAGATTGCCCAAGCGCGACCGCTAACCCGGACAGATGACCTTCGCTTGACCCCGATCAACCGCGGTCGCATTGTCGCAGGCAAGATAGCGGCCTTGTGCCACCTCCTCACTCGCAGATGAAGCTCACTATGGCTGCATGGATTCGTGATCTCTCGCTGAAGTACAAGTTCTGGGCCGTCAACCTGGTGGCGTTCGCCACCACGCTGCTGCTGGTGCTGTTCGCCATGCAACAGGAGCACAGCGGCCGCGCCGAGGAGGCGCGCGCATCGGCTCAGGCCCGCGCCGCCCTGCTGGCCAGTTGGCCGGTTGGCAGCGAGCTGCCGCGCGACGCGCAAACCCTGCCCTTCCCGGCGGGCGGCACGCCGCCACTGGGTTTGAGCACCAGCGCCCGTGGCTGGGTGGATGTGCAGCACGACGACCTGTGGGGCGATTCGCCGGTGATCGGTGCTTGGGTGCTGGACGTCGGCGGCCAGCGCGTCGCCGTGCCAGCCAGGGCACCGAGCCTGTGGCAGGTGTTCGAAGCCCGCGCCGGCGCCTATGCACTGTGCGTATTCGTGCTGATGCTGTTGCTGCTCGGCGCCTCACAGCTGCTGATCCGCTTTATCCTCAGCCATCTCAACCAGCTCAAGGACGTGATGCTGCATGTCGAGCGCAGCGGTGACCTGGCCGCCCGCGTGGAACTGGACAGCCGTGACGAAGTCGGCCAGATGGCCAGCGCCTTCAACGCCATGCAGGCCGGTTACCAGCGCGTGGTCGGCACCGTAGCCCAGGCCGCGGCCAGCCTGGACGATGGCGCGCGGCGCCTGGCCAGCAGCATGGAGCAGGTCCGCAGCGGCATGCTCGGCCAGCAGAGCGAGACCGACCTGGCCGCCACGGCGATCAACGAGATGTCCACCACCGTGCACCACATCGCCCAGCACGCCGCCGACACCCGCGACCAGTCCACCGAGGCGGATCGCCTCAGCGGCGTTGGCCAGCAGGTAGTGGGCCGCGCCAGCCAGGCCATTGCCAGCCTGTCACAAGGCGTACAGCAGACCGCCGAGATGATTCAGAAGCTGGCCGATGACAGCCACACCATCGGCAGCATGGTCGAGACCATCCACGGCATCGCCGAGCAGACCAATTTGCTCGCCCTCAACGCTGCCATCGAGGCCGCCCGTGCCGGCGAAATGGGTCGCGGCTTCGCCGTAGTCGCCGACGAAGTGCGCAACCTGGCCAAGCGCGTACAGGACTCCACCGACGAAATCACCCGCATGATCAGCAACCTGCAGGCCACCAGCCGCGACGCCGTTGAGTTCATGCAGGAAAGCTCGCACAAGGCCGACCACTGCGTGCAGGAAGCCGACGCCGCCGGTGCTGCACTGGGCGACATCGCCCGCGCCGTGGCCCTGATGCGCGAGAGCAACACGCAGATCGCCGTGGCCGCCGAGCAGCAGAGCCAGGTGGCCGAGGAAATGACTCGTTCGGTGGTGGGCATCCGCGACGTCACCGAGCAGACCGTGCAGCAGACCCAGGCCTCGGCCAGTACCAGCGCCGAACTGGTCGAGCTGGCCGAGGCGCTCGGCAAGGCAATTCGCAAGCTGAAGCTGTAGCGCCTGTTCATCCCCGGCATGGGCAGGCAGAATCGGGGTTCATCGACTGAGCCGAGCCGCCCATGACCGCACGCTGGCAATGGATTATCAGAAAGATCGGCAAGCGCCTGTGGTTCCGCGCCAGCCTGTTTTCCCTGCTCGGCGTGGTCAGTGCCCTGCTGGCCCTGGCCTTCAAGGACTATGTGCCGGATAGCCTGGCCAACAGCGTCGGCGCCGACGCGGTGGACAAGATCCTCAGCATCCTCGCCACCAGCATGCTCACGGTGACCACCTTCTCCTTGAGCATCATGGTGGCCGCCTATTCCGCGGCCACCAGCACCGTCACCCCACGCGCCACGCCCCTGGTCATCGAAGACAGCATTACGCAGAACGCACTGGGCACCTTTATCGGCTCCTTTCTGTTCAGCCTGGTCGGCATCGTCGCTCTGAGCACGGGCGCCTATGGCAGCAAGGGACGTGTGCTGCTGTTCCTGGTCACCCTGGTGGTCATCGTGCTGATCGTCATCGCCCTGCTGCGCTGGGTCGACCACCTGGCGCAGCTCGGCCGCGTGGGCGAAACCAGCGACCGAGTCGAAAACGCCACCTGCAACGCCCTGGTCGAGCGCCTGCGCCTGCCCAATCTGGGTGGCAGCCGCCTGGCCTCGGCCGAAGCCATTCCGCGCGAGGCACGCCGCATCTACCCGCAACAGATCGGCTACGTGCAGCACATCGATCTGCCGGCTCTGGCCGAACTGAGCCAGAACGAGAATTGCGCCATCTACCTGATAGCCGTGCCCGGCAGCTTCATCGCGCCCGGTGAAGCGCTGGCCGCCGTGGTGGGCATCGACGAGGACAGCGATGAGAGGCTGCGCGGCGCATTCACCATCGGCACGCGCCGCTCCTATCAGCAGGACCCGCGTTTCGGTGCCGCGGTACTGGCAGAAATCGCCTCGCGCGCCTTGTCCCCGGCAGTCAACGACCCGGGTACCGCCATCGACATTCTCGGTCGTAGTGTGCGCGTACTGGCCCTGTGGACCCAGACAGAGGCCGACGCGAAACGCGTCATCGACTGCAGCCGCATTCATGCCCCGGACCTCAGCCTGGCAGACCTGTTCGACGATCTGTTCACGCCCGTTGCCCGCGACGGGGCAGCACTGATCGAAGTGTGCATCCGCCTGCAAAAGGCCCTGCTGACCCTGGCCCTGCTCGACCCTTGCTACCGCGCCGACGCCCAGCGCCACTCCTGCCTGGCACTCAAGCGCGCTGAAGCGGTACTGACCCTTGAGGAAGACAAACAACGCCTGCGCGAGCTGTCGGCCGAGGTGCTGGCCGTCTAGACTCTGCGACGCCCCAGGTCATTCATACTCACGGCGCGTCTGACGGCAGTTCTGACCGGCATCCTCTCCCCACCTGGCACACCTGACGCCGGCGCAGTATTCCAGGCTGAGCCCACTACGCACTCAAGCATCCCCCGATACGCAGGCCCTCGGCATCCTCATGAGTTCGTTCAGCTGCGCAGGGAGAATATTCGGCCGGGGTGATCCTCGGGCGCGCACAGCCCCAAGGGCATGCTGCCGACTGCCCAGCCGCATGTACTGCACATGACGGCTGAGCATCAGGCAAAAACGAAAAAGCCCCGCCGAAGCGGGGCCTTTTCTGGCTAGCGAAGATCAGGCCGCGGCCAGTTTCTTCAGCTCCTCGTCACGCAGCTCACGGCGCAGAATCTTGCCGACGTTGGTGGTCGGCAGCGCATCGCGGAACTCGACGAAGCGCGGCACCTTGTAGCCGGTGAGGTTGGAGCGCATGTGCTCCATCACCTGGTCCTTGCTCAGGCTCTCGCCCGGCTTGACCACGATGAACACCTTGATCGCCTCACCCGACTTCTCGTCCGGCACACCGATGGCGGCGCACTGCAGCACACCCGGCAGGGTGGCGAGCACGTCTTCCAGCTCGTTCGGGTACACGTTGAAGCCGGACACCAGGATCATGTCCTTCTTGCGGTCAACGATGCGCAGGTAGCCATCTTCCTGAATCACGGCGATATCGCCGGTCTTCAGCCAGCCGTCGTTGAGGATTTCATCGGTGGCTTCCTGGCGCTGCCAGTAACCCTTCATGACCTGCGGGCCCTTGACGCACAGTTCACCACGCTCGCCCAGCGGCAGATCGTTGCCCTCGTCATCGATCACCTTGCACAGGGTCGACGGAACCGGGATGCCGATGGTGCCGATCTGGATGTTCTGGTACGGGTTGACGGTGGCGACCGGGCTGGTCTCGGTCATGCCGTAGCCTTCACAGATGGAACAACCAGTGACTTCCTTCCAACGCTCGGCAGTGGCGAGTTGCAGGGCCATGCCACCGGACAGGGTCAGCTTCAGGCTGGACAGATCCAGACGGCGGAAGTCTTCGTTGTTGCACAGGGCGACAAACAGGGTGTTGAGGCCGACGAAAGCAGTGAACTTCCAGTTCGACAGCTCCTTCACCGTGCCCGGCAGGTCGCGCGGGTTGGTGATCAGGATGTTGTGATTGCCGGTCAGCATCATCGCCATGCAATGGAAGGTGAAGGCGTAGATGTGGTACAGCGGCAGCGGGCAGATGACGATCTCGCAGCCTTCACCCAGGTTGGAGCCCATCAGCGCCTTGGACTGCAGCATGTTGGCCACCAGGTTGCGGTGGGTCAGCATCGCGCCCTTGGCTACGCCGGTGGTGCCGCCGGTGTACTGCAGCACGGCGATCTCGGTATTGCTCGGGTTGGCCTCGGTGAACGACTTGCCACGGCCCAGCGCCAGCGCCTTGTTCAGCTTGACGGCCTGCGGCAGGTTGAACGCCGGCACCATCTTCTTCACATGCTTGACCACGGCGTTGACCAGCAGGCGCTTGAGCGGGGGCAGCAGATCACCCACTTCAGTGACGATGACGTGCTTGACGCCGGTCTTGGGCAGCACTTCCTCGGCCAGGTGGGCCATGTTGGCCAGGCAGACCAGAGCCTTGGCACCGGAGTCGTTGAACTGGTGTTCCATCTCCCGCGCGGTGTACAGCGGGTTGGTATTGACCACGATCATGCCGGCACGCATGGCGCCGAACACCACGACCGGGTATTGCAGAACGTTGGGCAGTTGTACGGCGATGCGATCGCCGGCTTTGAGATCGGTGTGGTTCTGCAGGTAGGCGGCGAAAACGCCAGAGAGTTCGTACAGCTCGCCGTAGGACAGGGTTTTGCCCATGTTGCTGAAAGCAGGCTTATCGGCAAAGCGTTGGCAGGACTCTTTCAGTACGGCCTGGATGTTGGGGTACTGGTCGGCATCGATTTCGGAGGAGATCCCGACAGGGTATTTGTCCTTCCAGAAGTTATCGGTCATGGAAGCCTACTCCTGAGCAACAGCTTGTCTACACCGCGCATGATGGCGGCTATTTGTTGTGATGTTTTGCCCTTGGCGCGAGGTGGGGCCTGGCGCAAAGCGTGCCGAGAGTAGCAGCTTTGCCGGGGGTCGCCTAGCACCAAACATGGCCACCCCGGTCAGAAAAATGACCGATCATTAACGACCGGTCACTTCCTGATTAGCGGATAAGGAAGTCGCCTGAATCGTGCTTCAGGCGATATCGCGCAGCTCGCGGCGAAGGATCTTGCCAACCGGGGTCATCGGCAGCGCATCCTTGAGGACGATGTGCTTGGGGACCTTGTAGCCGGTGAAGTTCTCCCGGCAGAAGGCCTTGAGCTCATCGACGGTCACGCCGCCCTCACGCGGTACCACGAACAGCTTGACCGCCTCGCCGGACTTCTCGTCCGGCACGCCGATTGCCGCGCAAGCCGCAACTTTCGGGTGGGCCATGACCACATCCTCAATCTCATTGGGGTACACGTTGAAACCGGAGACGATGATCATGTCCTTCTTGCGGTCGACGATGCGCACATAGCCATCCGGATCGATTACCGCGATATCACCGGTCTTGAACCAGCCCTCGGCATCCAGCACCTCGGCGGTAGCTTCCTCGCGCTGCCAGTAGCCCTTCATCACCTGCGGGCCCTTGATGCACAACTCACCACGCTCGCCCAGTGGCAGCTCCACGCCGTTATCGTCGATCACCTTCAGTGCGGTACCGGCCACCGGGATGCCCACGGTGCCCAGCCGCGACAGCGCGCCATAGCAGTTGGTGGTGGCCACCGGCGAGGTTTCGGTCAGACCGTAGCCTTCGACTACCGCACAGCCGGTCATCTGTTCCCAGCGCTCGGCCGTGGCCTTGACCAGCGCGGTGCCGCCGGAGTTGGTCAGCTTGAAGTTGGAGAAATCGAGGTTCTTGAACTCGGGATGGTCCATCAGCGCGACGAACAGGGTGTTCAGGCCCAGCAGCGCGGAAAACTTCCACTTGCCCAGTTCCTTGACGAAACCGGGGATGTCGCGCGGGTTGGTGATCAGCACATTGTGGTTGCCGCTGACCATCATGCACATGCAGTTCGCGGTGAAGGCATAGATGTGATAGAGCGGCAGCGGCGCGATCATGATCTCGCTGCCTTCCTTCATCAGCGGCTGGCCGTCGTCGCCCAGCTGCTGCATGCAGTTGTGCACCTGCTGCATGTTGGCCACCAGGTTGCCATGGGTGAGCATCGCGCCCTTGGCCACGCCGGTGGTACCGCCGGTGTATTGCAGCACCGCCACATCGTCCAGACCCACCTGGGCCGGTTTCAGTGCATGCCCCTTGCCGCCACGCAGCACGTCCTTGAAGGAGATGGCCTGGGGCAGGTGGTAATCCGGCACCATCTTCTTCACTTTCTTGACCACGGTATTGACCAGCCAGCCTTTCAGGCTCGGCATGAAATCGCCCATGCGCGCTTCGATCAGGTATTCGAGCTGGGTATCGGGCAGTACCTCCTGCACCGACTTGCCGAAGGTATTGAGGTACACCAGCGCACGCACGCCGGCGTCATTGAACTGATGACGCATCTCGCGCACGGTGTACAGCGGGTTGGTGTTGACCACGATCAGCCCGGCGCGCATGGCGCCGAACACCGCTATCGGGTAATGCAGCACGTTGGGCATCTGCACTGCGATGCGGTCACCCGGCTTGAGATCGGTGTTCTGCTGCAGCCAGGCACCGAAGGCGGCCGACTGGCGCTCAACCTCTGCGTAGCTGAGCGTGACCCCGAGGTTGCTGAAGGCCGGACGGTCGGCGAACTTCTTGCAGGATCGTTCGAACACTTCGACCACCGAACGGTAGGCGGTCAGATCAATGTGGTTGGCGACTCCGGCCGGGCGCTTATCGTCCCAGAAATCAGGTTGCATTGTTGTTATCCCCTTGCCCTGAATGTGCTGGCCGGTCGCCTGCGAGTGCGACCGGGCTGTGCCGGAACTTAGCAGCTCCCCACCCACTGGCAAATAGCCGAACGCGCCAATTGACCGTATGAATCTTTGCCATGCTTTACAGCGATTCGTCGCCCCTTGGTCTATAGCTAGGGTCTGACGAGGTTTTGCCACAGCCAAAACGGGCCCATCCCTGCGAGCTGCGCAATTCTTCGCTGCAATGCGACTGGCGACAAAACGTCAACCGCCCCTGAAGTTCATCACCCGCTGAGCGTGCCATGCCCCGCCTGCTCCTGCCGATCCTGCTCGCCCTGCTCTGCCTGCCACTCCAGGCCGAACCGCGCCTGGCGACGCTGGAATACCCACCCTACAGCTCCAGCGGGCTCGAAGGCGGTGGCAGCATCGTCGAGCTGACCCGGCGCGCCTTTGCCAGTCAGGGCTATCAACCGCAGATCGACTTCCTGCCCTGGGCACGGGTGCGCGCCGAGTTGCGCGCAGGCACTTATCAGGGGGCCCTGGCCCTGTGGCCACAGGAGATCAAGGAAGAACAGCTGATCGCCTCAAGACCATTGTTCTACAGCCAACTTGGCCTGTTTGCTCGCCAGCAAGATCCCGTCCGCTTTTCCAGCCTCGCTGATCTGCGTGGGCTCAAGGTCGGTATCGTGCGCGGTTATGGCTACCCGCCGCGTCTCCTCACCTCAGGCCTTATTACCGAAGAAGCAGTTGATGACATCAGCAACCTGCGCAAGCTGGCGGCCCGCCGCTTCGATTTGGTGCTACTGGAGCGCATCGTCGGCGAGCACCTGATTGCCAACGACAGTGAACTACGCGGCCGACTGGTGTGGCAGGAGCCGGCGCTCGAGCGCATCCCCCTGGTAGTGGGTTTCACCAGTCATCGTGAGGGTGAACCAGACTGGGCCGCCATCTTCGAGCGCGGCCTGCGCGAACTGCACGGCAGCGGGGAATACACACGCATCCTCAAACGCTACGCGGCACCGCCCTTTGCGCAATGAGCGCGGCGATGCACAATGCCGCGACACCCCGGGCATAAGGACCCGCCATGCAACAAGAAAACTCCTGGATTGGCGCCAGTGACGGCACCGCCCTGCACCTCACCCGCTGGTACTCGGATCGCCCCCCGAAAGCAGCCCTGATGATCGCGCACGGCATGGCCGAACACTCGGCGCGCTATGCCCGGCTGGCCGGTGAGCTGGTGGACAACGGCTACGAGGTCTACGCCATCGACCAGCGTGGTCACGGCCAAACGGCGCAGCGCGGCATCCAGGGCCACTACGCCGAGCGGGACGGCTGGAGCAAGGTGGTCGGCGACCTCGCCAGCCTCAACCACCATATCCGTAAGCAACACCCGCAGACGCCGATCTTCCTGCTCGGCCACAGCATGGGCAGCTACATCGGCATGGCCTACCTGATGCAGCACAGCTGCAGCCTGCAGGGCGCCATCCTGTCTGGCTCCAACTATCAGCCACTGCCGGTGTACAAGGCCGCAGCACTGGTTGCCCGCTTCGAGCGCTGGCGCCTGGGCCCGACCGGTCGCAGCAAGCTGATCGATTTTCTCTCCTTCGGCTCCTTCAACAAGGCGTTCAAACCCAACCGCACTGCCTTCGATTGGCTCAGCCGCGACCCGGACGAAGTCGACAAGTACGTCGATGACCCGCAATGCGGCTTCGTCTGTACCACCCAGCTGTGGTGTGACCTGATGCAGGGCTTGCAGCAGATCACCCCCGTCGAAAACCTGGCGCAGATCGATAACGACTTGCCGCTGCTGGTGATCGGCGGCGCACACGACCCAGTCAGCGCTGGCAAACGCCTGGGCGATCTGGCCGGCGCCTTGCGTACCGCCGGCCTCAAGGAGGTCGAACTGAAGATCTACCCCGAAGCCCGTCACGAGCTGCTCAATGAGAGCAACCGCAACGAGGTCACCCACTACCTGCGCGACTGGCTGGAGCGAGCCCTGGCCCGCAGCCGCCAGTGCCCCACTCCCTGAAAGGACCGCTCCATGAGCCAGATCACCAACATTCCCTACGAAAAACTCGCAGTCGGCCAGCAGGCCAGCCTGGTCAAGACGGTCGATGAACGCGACGTTCAGCTGTTCGCCGCCGTCTCCGGCGACAACAACCCGGTACACCTGGACGCCACCTTCGCCGCCGAAACCATGTTCAAGGAACGTATCGCCCACGGCATGTTCAGCGGCGCACTGATCAGTGCGGCCATCGCCTGCAACCTGCCCGGTCCCGGCACCATCTACCTGGGCCAGCAGCTCAAATTCACCCGCCCGGTGAAGCTTGGCGACACCCTCACCGTGCAGCTGGAAGTGCTGGAAAAACTGCCGAAGAACCGCGTGCGCATCGCCACCCGGGTGTTCAACCAGAACAATGAGCAAGTCGTGGACGGCGAAGCTGAAGTCCTCGCCCCACGTGCCGAGCAGACCCTGAACATGCCGGAGATGCCCAAGGTCACCGTCGGCTGAAGCCCACCAGGGCAGTTACCGGATGACCTCCGGGACTGCCCCGCCAAACCTGGCGCACAACAGCCGGACTCTCCTGCCAATCATCGGGCCGAATCCGATAAACTCCGCTGCATCGCTGTCCGGAGTCCGTTATGCGCACAGAGCTGAACCAGGGCCTGATCGATTTCCTCAAGGCCTCGCCCACCCCCTTCCACGCCACCCGCAGCCTGGCCCAACGCCTGCAGGCCGCCGGCTACAAGCCGCTGGACGAGCGCGAGCCCTGGCACACAGAGCCCGGTGGCCGTTACTACGTCAGCCGCAACGACTCCTCGATCATCGCCTTCAAACTGGGTAACCGCGCGCCGCTGGACGGCGGCCTGCGCCTGGTCGGCGCGCATACCGACAGCCCCTGCCTGCGCGTCAAGCCGCAACCGGAACTGCAGCGCCAGGGCTTTTTCCAGCTCGGCGTGGAAGTCTACGGCGGCGCCCTGCTCGCCCCCTGGTTCGACCGCGACCTGTCACTGGCCGGCCGTGTCACCTTCCGCGAGAGCGGCAAGGTGCAGAGCCTGCTGATCGACTTCCAGCAGCCCATCGCGGTGATTCCCAACCTGGCCATCCACCTCAACCGCGAGGCCAACCAGGGCTGGGCGATCAACCCGCAGACCGAACTGCCACCGATCCTGGCCCAGGTCTTGGGCGACGAGAAAGCCGACTTCCGCGCCCTGCTCACCGAGCGTCTTGCCGAGGAACATGGCGTCAGCGCCGACGCGGTGCTGGATTACGAACTGAGCTTCTACGACACGCAGAGCGCCGCCGTGATCGGCCTCAACCAGGAATTCATCGCCGGCGCGCGCCTGGACAACCTGCTGTCCTGCTACGCCGGCCTGCAGGCCCTGCTGTCAGCAGAAGGTGAGGAAAGCTGCGTGCTGGTGTGCACCGACCACGAGGAAATCGGCTCCTGCTCGGCCTGCGGCGCCGACGGTCCCTTCCTCGAACAGGTGCTGCGCCGCGTACTGCCGGAAGGTGAAGATTTCGTGCGCTGCATCCAGAAGTCGCTGCTGGTCTCGGCCGACAACGCCCATGGCGTGCACCCCAACTACCCCGACAAACACGACGCCAACCACGGCCCCAAACTTAACGCCGGCCCGGTGATCAAGGTCAACAGCAACCAGCGCTACGCCACCAACAGCGAAACCGCCGGCTTCTTCCGCCACCTGTGCCTGGCCGAGGAGGTGCCGGTGCAGAGCTTCGTGGTGCGCAGCGACATGGGCTGCGGCTCGACCATCGGCCCGATCACCGCCAGCCAGCTGGGCGTGCGCACCGTGGATATCGGCCTGCCAACCTTCGCCATGCACTCGATTCGCGAGCTGGCCGGCAGCCAGGACCTGGCCCATCTGGTGAAAGTGCTCAGCGCCTTCTACGCCAGCGCCGAGCTGGCGTGAAATCTGGCCCCCTCTCCCACAGGGAGAGGGGAATCAGCCCCCTCAATCCGGCACTTCCACCCGTACCCGTACCGCGTCGTGGCGCCAGTACTCCACATCGCAATCGATGATCCGCCCGCGCTGGTCGCGGTTGACCCGGGTGATGCACAGCCCCGGGCTGCCCGCTGCCGCCTTGAGGTTGAACGCCGCCTCGGCCGGCAGTGCCGTGGGCAGGATGTCGAAAGCCACCCGCCCGTAATGAATGTCGTACTGGCGCTCATACATCTCGGTCAGCGAAGTGGTCAGGTCGTTATCGAGAATGCCGGGGAAATAGGCCGGATTGAGGTAGTGCTCGACATACAGCACCAGCCGCCCGTCGATGCGCCGCACCCTGCGGATCTGCAGCACCGAGGACAGTGCCGGCAGCCCCAGGCGTGCGCAAATATCCGCTGGCGCCGGCATGCTGCGCGCACTGATCAGCTCGGTAGACGGCACCCGCCCCTGCTCGCGCACCATGGCGTGATAGTGGCTGCGCCCCAGCGGGTTGTAGTCCAGCCGGCGCGGTGAAACGAACCAGCCGCGGCGCTCCTCGCGGTAGATCAAGCCCTCGGACTCCAGCTGGCCCAGCGCCTCGCGCAGGGTGATACGGGTAGTCTCGAACAGCTCGCTGAGCTTGCGCTCGGCCGGCAGCTTGCCGCCCTGAGGCAACAGGCCGTGGTCGATCTGCTCCTGCAGGGCACGGCAGATGGCAGTCACGGTACGCGGCGCTTCTTCGCGCATGCAAATCTCCCTTCTGGAATAGACCAGCACCAAAGCAGTGCCTGAACTGGCCATGCTAGGCAGCCTAGATGACTCTCAGATGACAGCCAGACGATGCTCGCTGATGCCTGCATGCCCTGTGCCACAGCACCTGGAACCCTCCAGATAAATCAGTCACTTGGCCATGGTCTACGCTTTCCTGCGGCACGCGAAGAACGAAGATCGCCGCGTATTCGCCATAAAAGCGTCACAGAAGGCTACTAGATTTGGCCTGGGTCTTGCTGATCTAGACCAACCTTTCACCTGACAAGGAGCACCACATGAAACGCCTGCTGCTGGCTTCACTGCTGGGATCGGCCGTCATTCTGGGTAACCAGGCCATGGCCAATGAGGATTTGAAAGCGCTGGAACAAGCCGCCCGTGCCGAGGGCGAAGTCAACAGTGTCGGCATGCCCGACAGCTGGGCCAACTGGAAAGACACCTGGGCCGACCTGAACAAGCTGTATGGCCTCAAGCATATGGACACCGACATGAGCTCGGCGCAGGAAATCGCCAAGTTCGACGCCGAGAAGGACAACGCCACTGCCGATATCGGCGACGTTGGCGCCGCCTTCGGCCCCATCGCCGTGCAGAAGGGCGTGACCCAGCCGTACAAGCCAAGCACCTGGGAGCAGATCCCGGCCTGGGCCAAGGATCAGGACGGCCACTGGATGCTGGCCTATACCGGCTCCATCGCCTTCATCGTCAACAAGAATCTGGTCAAGGAAGTGCCCAAGTCCTGGGCCGAGCTGAAACAGGGCAAGTACAAGGTCGCCATCGGTGACGTCAGCGCTGCCGCCCAGGCGGTCAACGGCGTGCTGGCCGCCGCCATCGCCAACGGCGGTGACGAGAAGAACATCCAGCCGGGTCTGGACTTCTTCGCCGAAATCGCCAAGCAGGGCCGCCTGTCGCTGTCCAACCCGACCATCCAGACCCTGGAAAAGGGTGAAGTGGAAGTCGGTGTGGTATGGGACTTCAACGGCCTGTCCTACCGCGACCAGATCGACCCGAGCCGCTTCGAAGTGCTAATCCCGTCCGACGGCTCGGTGATTTCCGGCTACACCACCATCATCAACAAGTACGCCAAGCACCCCAACGCGGCCAAGCTGGCCCGTGAGTACATCCTCTCCGACGCCGGCCAGATCAACCTGGCCAAGGGCAACGCCCGGCCGATCCGTGCCGAGCACCTGACCCTGCCAGCCGAGGTGCAGGCCAAGCTGCTGCCCAACGAGCAGTACGCCAAGGTCCAGCCGATCAAGGATGCCGCCGCCTGGGAAGCCACGTCCAAGGCCCTGCCGCAGCAGTGGCAGGAAAACGTGATCATCGAAATGCAGTAATCGTGATGCGGGGTCTGCCGGCCCCGCACTCACCAAGGAATTCCCGATGAAGCACAAAGTCATCCTGGTACTGCTCGACGGCCTCAACTTCGAGGTCGCCAGCCACGCCCTGGGCCATCTGTACGCCTATCGCAACGCTGGCCGCGCCCAGCTGTACAAGCTGGAATGCGAACTGCCGGCGCTGTCGCGCCCGCTCTACGAATGCATCCTCACCGGCGTCGCACCGATCGACAGCGGCGTGGTGCACAACGACGTGGTGCGCCTGTCCAATCAGCGCAGCGTGTTCCACTACGCCCGCGCAGCCGGCCTCTCCACCGCCGCCGCGGCCTACCACTGGGTCAGCGAGCTGTATAACCGCGCGCCCTTCGTCAGCGCCCGCGATCGCCTGACCTGCGACAGCAGCCTGCCGATCCAGCAGGGCCTGTTCTACTGGGCCGACCATTACCCGGATTCGCACCTGTTCGCCGATGCCGAGAGCCTGCGCCTGGCGCACAGCCCGGACTTCCTCCTGGTGCACCCGATGAACATCGACGACGCCGGCCATCGCCACGGCGGCCAGTCGCCCGAATACCGCAACGCCGCCCGGCGCGCCGACGTGATCCTCGCCGACTACCTGCAGCGCTGGCTGGATGCCGGCTACCAGGTGCTGGTGACCGCCGACCACGGCATGAACGCCGACCGCTCGCACAACGGCCTGCTGCCCGAGGAACGCGAAGTGCCGCTGCTGGTATTGGGCGATGCCTTCAGCCTCGATCCAGAAGCTGCACCGCGCCAGACCGAGCTGTGCGGCACCCTTTGCGCCCTGCTCGGCGCGCCCCACGACAAAACCCTGTGCAAGGAACTGCTCAAGTGATGCCTGCATTACGCGGCAAATGGCTGCCCCTGCTCTGCCTGCTGCCCTTCGCCCTCTTTTTCTTCGCCTTCCAGATCGCCCCACTGCTGTGGGTGGCGATCAACAGCCTGATCGTCGGCGACAGCTGGAGCCTGGCCAACTTCCAGAAAATCTTCTCGTCCAAGTTCTACCTGCAGGCGATCAAGCACAGCCTGCAGATCGCCTTCTGGTCCAGCCTGTTCGGCATCGTCATCGCCATCCTCGGCAGCTACTCGCTGCGCCAGGTGGACTCCAAGCTGCGCGACTTCGTCATGGCCTTCTCCAACATGACCAGCAACTTCGCCGGCGTGCCGTTGGCCTTTGCCTTCATCATCCTGCTCGGCTTCAATGGCGCACTGACCCTGCTGCTCAAGCAGGCCGGGGTGATTGAGGACTTCAACCTCTACTCCAAGACCGGCCTGATCGTGCTTTACACCTACTTCCAGATTCCCCTGGGCGTGCTGCTGCTCTACCCGGCCTTCGACGCTCTGCGCCAGGACTGGCGCGAGTCGGCCCAGTTGCTCGGCGCCGGCACCTGGGATTTCTGGCGCCACATCGGCCTGCCAGTGCTGACCCCGGCGCTGCTCGGCACCTTCGTCATCCTGCTGGCCAACGCCCTCGGCGCCTACGCCACCGTCTATTACCTGACCACCGGCAACTTCAACGTGATGCCGATCCGCATCGCCGGCCTGGTCGCCGGCGACATCAGCCTCGACCCCAACCTGGCCAGTGCCCTGGCTATGGTGCTGGTCGGCCTGATGGCGCTGATCACCGTCGTGCACCAGTGGCTGCTGCGCAGGAGCTATCACGATGCGCGCTGAAAGCAAACCCGCCGCCCTCTATCACCGCATCGTGGTCTGGCTACTTTTTCTGATCCTGCTATTGCCGCTGGCGGCGACCCTGCTCTACTCGCTGTCCACCAGCTGGGGCGCGACCATCCTGCCGGACGGCCTGACCCTCAAGTGGTACCTGGCGCTGTGGAGCGACAGCCGCTTTCTGAACGCCTTCGGCCAGTCGCTGCTGGTCTGTTTCGGCGCTCTGGCCCTGTCGGCGCTATTGATCCTGCCGTTGCTGTTCGTGGTGCATTACCACTTCCCCAAGCTGGACGGGGTGATGAACATCCTCATCCTCCTGCCGTTCGCCGTGCCTCCGGTGGTGTCCTCGGTGGGCCTGCTGCAGGTTTATGGCTCCGGGCCACTGGCGATGGTCGGCACGCCGTGGATATTGATCGGCTGCTACTTCACCGTGGCCCTGCCGTTCATGTACCGCGCCATCACCAACAACCTGCAGGCGATCAACCTGCGCGACCTGATGGACGCCGCTCACCTGCTCGGCGCCAGCACCTGGAAGGCCGCCTTCCTGGTGGTGCTGCCCAACCTGCGCAACGGCCTGATGGTCTCGCTGTTCCTCTCCTTCAGCTTCCTGTTCGGCGAGTTCGTATTCGCCAACCTGCTGGTCGGCACCCGCTACGAAACCCTGCAGGTGTACCTGAACAACATGCGCAACAGCAGCGGGCACTTCAACAGCGCGCTAGTCATCTCCTACTTCTTCTTCGTACTGGTCTTCACCTGGGCGGCCACGCGCCTGAATAAGGACAAGGCATGAGTTACCTTTCCATCCGTAATCTGCACAAAAGCTACGGCAGCACCTCGATCTTCAGCGACATCAACTGCGAGATCGAACAGGGCGAATTCGTCACCCTGCTCGGCCCCTCCGGCTGCGGCAAATCCACCCTGCTGCGCTGCATCGCTGGTCTGACCGAAGTCGACGGCGGGCAGATCCTCCTCGGCGAGCAGGACCTGGTGCCGCTGGCGCCACAAAAGCGCGGCATCGGCATGGTGTTCCAGAGCTATGCGCTGTTCCCCAACATGACGGTGGCGCAGAACGTCGCCTTCGGCCTGCGCATGCAGAAGGTCGCCAAGGACGAAACCGCCCAGCGCGTCGACGAAGTGCTGCGCCTGGTGGAACTGCACGAGTTCGCCGCGCGCTACCCGCACCAGCTCTCCGGCGGCCAGTGCCAGCGCGTGGCCCTGGCGCGCTCGCTGGTCACCCGTCCGCGCCTGTTGCTGCTCGACGAGCCGCTGTCGGCGCTGGATGCGCGCATCCGCAAGCATCTGCGCGAGCAGATCCGCGCCATTCAGCAGGAGCTGGGTCTGACCACCATCTTCGTCACCCACGACCAGGAAGAAGCGCTGACCATGAGCGACCGCATCTTCCTGATGAACGCCGGCAAGATCGTCCAGAGCGGCAATGCGGAATCCCTCTATACAGCCCCGGTGGATGCCTTCGCCGCCGGCTTCATCGGCAACTACAACCTGCTCGACGCCGACGCCGCCAGCCGCCTGCTGCTGCGCCCGGTGCACAGCCGCATCGCCATCCGTCCCGAGGCCATCCAGTTGCACGACAGCGGCGCCATTGCCGCCGAAGTGCTCGGCCACAGCCTGCTGGGCAACGTCATCCGCTACCGGGTACAGGCCAACGGCGTGGAACTGCTGGTGGACGTACTCAATCGCAGCGAAGGCGAGCTGATCGGCAAGGGCCAGTGCATCGGCCTGTCCATCGACGCCAACGCAATCCGGGAGGTGGCCTGATGGCCCTGGCAATCTTCGATCTCGACGAAACCCTGATCCACGGCGACTGCGCCTCGCTGTGGGCCGAGCACATGGTCGACCTGCAGTGGGTCGACCGCGACAGCTTCCTGACCCGCGAACAGGAGCTGATGACCCTCTATTCCCAGGGCCGGCTGGCCATGGAGGATTACATGGCCTTCACCCTGTCGCCGCTGGTCGGGCGTACACCGGAGGAAGTGGCCTTCGTCGTCGAACCCTTCGTCGAGGACGTGATCGAGCCGATCATCTACAGCGACGCCATGCGCTGCCTGGCCAGCCACCGCGCCGCCGGCGATCGCCTGCTGATCATCTCCGCCTCGGCGCACTTCCTGGTCAGCGCCATCGGCGAGCGCCTGGGCGTGGAAGAGGTGCTGGCCATCGACTGCGAGCTGCAACACGGCAGCTACAGCGGTCGCACCCAGGGCGTACTGACCTACCGCGAAGGCAAGGTCACCCGCCTCGACGCCTGGCTGCAGGCCGAGGGAGAAACCCTGGAGGGGGCGCATTTCTACTCGGATTCACGCAACGACCTGCCGTTGCTGGCGCAGGTGCCGCACCCGCATGCGGTCAATCCCGATCCCACGCTGCGCGAGCATGCGCAGCGCGAGGGCTGGGACATCCTGCACTGGCGTTAACTCAGACCAGGCTATCGTCGAACTGCAGCACCAGCTTGCCACTGACCTGATTGCTGGCCAGCGCGGCGAAGGCCGCTTCGGCGTCCTTGGCCGCGTAGGCACGCTCCAGCTGCGGCTTCAATCGACCTTCGCCGAACAGCGGCCAGACGTGGTGCTGCAAATCCGCCATCAGCTCGGCCTTGAACTGCTCGTCGCGGTTGCGCAGGGTCGAGCCGATCAGCTGGATACGCTTGCCCAGCAGCAGCGCCATGTCCAGCTGCGCCTTGCTGCCACCCATCAAGCCGATGCACACCCAGCGTCCGTCACGGGCCAGCAGTTGCAGGTTGAGGTCGGCATAACTGGCCCCGACCGGATCGAGAATCGCATCGAAGGGACCGAAGTCGCGCAGACTTTGCAGATCCTCACTGCGAATCGCCCCGCCCTGGGCACCCAGCGCCTCACAGTAGGCCAGGCGCTCGGCCGAACCGACGCTGACCCAGCAGGGGTTGCCGAAGGCCTTGCACAGCTGGATCGCGGCAGAGCCCACACCGCTGGCGCCAGCGTGCAGCAGCACCTTCTCGCCGGGTTTGAGCGCCGCCAGCTGGAACAGGTTGAGCCAGGCGGTCGCATACACCTCTGGCAGCGCCGCAGCCTCGACCAGGGACACACCCTCCGGCACCGGCAGCGCATGGCGCGCGTCTACCAGCACCTCCTCGGCCATGCCGCCACCCGCCAGCAGCGCGCAAACCCGCTCACCCACCTGCCACTGGCTACCGGCACCAGCCTCGACCACAACCCCGGAGCATTCCAGGCCGAGCGTATCGCTGGCCCCTGGCGGCGGCGGATAGTGGCCGGCGCGTTGCAGCAGATCCGCACGGTTAAGGCCAGCGGCGGCGACACGAATGCGGATCTGCCCCACATCGCAGGCAGAAAGCGACCGCTCCACCCATTCCAACTGCCCTTCAACGCCTTGCAATGCCTTCATGCTGCCTCCATAGTGAATGAGACCCCGGCGTAGACGGCGCGCGGCTTGCGCCACCGAACTCCGGGTTTTTGCATTTTGCCGCTCGGCTCCAACGGAACCGGCGCCCTACTAGACGGCCTAATATGCGTTATCACCTGCCTTCGCGTCGAACCACCATGCAGAGACTTATCCCCGCCACCGCCCTTGCCCTGCTGCTTGGGTTCAATGCCCTGCCCGCCGCCGCCAAGGCCGCTGCCGAGAACTGGGCCTACCTGCAGCCGGATCGCGAACAGGTGATCGCCAGCCTCAATGTGGTCGAGCTGCTCAAGCGCCACCACTACAACAAGCCGCCACTGGACGATGCCCGCTCGCAGAAAATCTACGAGGGCTACCTGCAGATGCTCGACCCGGCGCGCAGCTATTTCACGGCGACCGACATCGAGAAGTTCGACCGCTGGAGCAAGCGCTTCGACGACCTGCTCAAGGGTGGCGACCTGGAGCCAGGCTTCATCATCTACCGCACCTACCTGCAGCGCTCCGAAGAGCGTCTCGACTACGTCGACGCACTGCTCGCCAAGGGGGTCGACAAGATCGACTTCAGCATCGACGAGAACCTGCTGGTGGATCGCGAAAAGGCCCCCTGGGCCAAGAACAACGCCGAACTGGATGACCTCTGGCGCAAGCGCGTCAAGGACGAAGTACTGCGCCTGAAGATCGCCGGCAAGGAGCCCAAGGACATTCAGGAGCTGCTGCAAAAGCGCTACAAGAATCAGCGCAAGCGTCTGGCGCAGACCCGTGGCGAAGACGTGTTCCAGGCCTACATCAACGCCTTCGCGCAGACCTACGACCCGCACACCAACTACCTCTCCCCGGACAACGCGGAAAACTTCGACATCAACATGAGTCTGTCGCTGGAAGGCATCGGTGCCGTCCTGCAAAACGACAACGAGTACGTCAAGGTCGTACGCCTGGTGCCGGCTGGCCCGGCTGAGAAAAGCAAGCTGATCGCCCCGGCCGACAAGATCATCGGCGTGGCCCAGGGCGACAAGGAAATGGTCGACGTGATCGGCTGGCGCCTGGACGAAGTGGTCAAGCTGATCCGCGGCCCGAAAGGCTCCAAGGTGCGCCTGGAGGTAATCCCTGCCAGCAACGCGCCGAGCGACCTGACCAGCAAGGTGGTCACCATCGTTCGCGAGGCGGTCAAGCTGGAGGAACAGGCGGCGCAAAAGTCGGTACTCAAGCTGCAGCACGAAGGCCGTGAGTACAAACTCGGGGTGATCAAGGTTCCGGCCTTCTACCTCGACTTCAAGGCCTACCGCGCCCAGGACCCGAACTACAAGAGCACCACCCGCGACGTGAAACGCCTGCTCGGCGAGCTGAAGCAGGAAAAAGTCGACGGCGTGGTCATCGACCTGCGCGACAACGGCGGCGGCTCCCTGCAGGAAGCCACCGAGCTGACCGGCCTGTTCATCGACCAGGGCCCGACCGTACTGGTGCGCAATAGCGACGGCCGCGTCGACGTCCTGGCCGACGAGGAACCCGGCGTGTTCTACAGCGGCCCGCTGGCAGTGCTGGTGGATCGCCTGTCCGCCTCCGCCTCGGAAATCTTCGCCGGCGCCATGCAGGACTACCATCGTGCCCTGATCCTCGGGGGCCAGACCTTCGGCAAGGGTACGGTACAGACCATCCAGCCGCTCAACCATGGCGAGCTGAAGCTGACCCTGGCCAAGTTCTACCGGGTTTCCGGGCAGAGCACGCAGCACCAGGGCGTACTGCCGGATATCGCCTACCCGAACATCGTCGACACCCAGGAAATCGGCGAGAGCGCCCTGCCCGAGGCCATGCCCTGGGACAGCATCAAACCGGCCGTGCGCCCGGACAGCAACCCCTACAAACCTTTCCTGGCTGAGCTCAAAGCCCGCCACGAATCGCGCACGGCAAACGATCCGGACTTCGTCTTCACTCGCGAGCGCCTGGCGCTGACCCAGGAGCTGATGGCCGAGACCAGCGTCAGCCTCAACGAGGAAAAACGCCGCGCCCAGCACGCCGATATCGAGAAGCGTCAACTGGCCCTGGAGAATACCAAGCGCAAGGCCAAGGGCGAGGAATTGCTCAAGGAAATCAAGGCGGAAGATGAAGACGCCAGCCCTGTCGAGCCAGAGAAGACCAAGCCGGAAGACGATGCCTATCTGACAGAGAGCGGGCGCATCCTGCTCGATTACCTGGGGCTGGAGGCGACCATCGCCAAGCACTGAGGCAACGGTCATCAAACAGTCACTGAACTGTCGTGAAATAGAGGCCGGTAGCGATACCGGCCTTTTTCTTTTCCGCCAGATCGAGACACCCCATGACCGTCACCGAGCAGTTGAGCGCCCTGGAGTCCATCCTTGCTCACGGCGACCTCCATAGCCTGTTCCAGCCCATCATTAGCCTCTCCGAGCAGCGTATTCTCGGCTACGAGGCCCTGACCCGTGGTCCATCGAACAGCCCACTGCACGCCCCCATCGCGCTATTCAGCGTGGCCCGCAACTGCGGGCGCCTGAGCGAGCTGGAACTGCAGGCCCGCAAGAGCGCCTGCCAACACTTCAGCGCACAGCAACTGCAAGGCAAGCTGTTCCTTAACGTCTCTCCGGAGTCGCTGCTGGAGCCCAGCCACCAGCCGGGCCGCACCCTGAAGCTGCTGAGGGACTTCGGCATTCCGCCGGATCAGGTCGTCATCGAACTGACCGAGCAGGCTCCCATCGACGACTTCGCCCTGCTCGACACGGCTCTGCACCACTACCGCGCCATGGGTTTCTCCATCGCCCTGGACGACCTCGGCGCCGGCTATTCCAGCCTGCGCCTGTGGTCGGAACTGCGCCCGGACTACGTAAAGATCGACCGCCATTTCATCGACGGCATCCACCAGGACGCCGTCAAACGCGAGTTCGTCGACTCCATCCTGAAGATGGCCCGCGCCTCGCGCGCCCAGGTGATCGCCGAAGGCATCGAGCTGGAAGAGGAGCTGGCCACACTGATCGAGATGGGCATTGACCTGGTGCAGGGCTACCTGCTCTGCCGCCCTCAGGAACAGCCGCCCCGCGATGCGCAGAAACTGCTGCCGCGCCTGGACAACCTCTCTCCCACGCTGGGTGAAGAAAGCGGCGACCTGTCAGCCCTGCTCAACGAGCAACAGGCCGTACCGCAGCAGACCGCCATCGCCGAAGTGCTGGAGGCCTTCCGCGCCCAGGCCAACCTCAATTCCCTGGCGGTGCTCGACGAGCAGGGCCAGCCGGTGGGCATCGTCCACCGCCACTCGCTGTCGGACGCACTGCTCAAGCCCTTCGCCACCGATCTGTTCGCCCGCAAGCCGATCAGCCGCCTGATGAGCACGGACTTCCTCGCCGTCGATATCGGCCAGTCGCTGCAACAGGTCAGCCGACTACTCACCAGCCGCGCCCGGCAGCGCATTGAAGAAGACTTCATCATCGTGCAGAACGGCCGCTACCGTGGCCTGGGACGAGTCATCGATGTACTCAAGCTGATCACCGAACTGAAAATCCAGCAGGCCCGCCATGCCAATCCGCTGACCCTGCTACCGGGCAACGTGCCCATCCAGCAATGCCTGGGACGTCTGCTGCAGCAAGGCCGCGAAGCCGTGGTGTGCTATGTGGATATCGACAGTTTCAAGCCGTTCAACGACCTGTACGGCTATGCCAAGGGCGACGAGGTACTGCTGTGCCTGGCGCAGTGCCTCAACGAACGGGTCGACCCCAGCCGCGATTTCGTCGGGCACATCGGTGGCGACGACTTTCTCCTGGTGCTGGGCTCAGCGGACTGGCGCAAGCGCCTCAATCAGCTGCTGGAAGACTTCCAGGCCCAGTGCCGGCGTTTCTACCACGACGAGCACCTGCAAGCCGGTTGCTTCGTCAGCCACAACCGCCAGGGCAAGCGGGAAGAATTTCCTTTGCTGTCACTGTCGGTCGGCGTAGTGCATCTACACCCGCAAAGCTGCCAGCACCTCGACGCCAGTCAACTGGCCGGTATGGCTTCCGAGGCCAAGCGCCACGCCAAGGCGGTGCCGGGTTACAGCCTGCACATTCTCGACACGCTCAGCCTCTCGGCTTGAGCCCAAGCTCCACGGCACGCCGAGCATAATGCTCGGCCAGAAGTGGGTCCGCCTCAACGCCGGGTGCGCCATCACGATACAGGTTGGAGAGGCGTTGAGCCGCCAGCGGATGCCCCGCCTCGGCAGCCAGGCACCACCAACGGGCCGCCGCTTCGCCATCAGGCGTCTGGCGACTATCGCCCGCCAGCACCTGCACGCCCACCTGGTAAGCCGCCTTGCCATCGCCGCCCTGGGCAGCCAGACGCAACAAACGCAGCCCCTCTTCGCGAGCGCCCAAGCCCTGGCCGCGAAACAGCAGGATATGACCGTAGAAGCTTTGCGCCGACACATCGCCCATGGCCGCCATGCGGGCGAATTGCCCCTGCATCCAGGACCAGGCACGCGGCTGACGCAATAACCATGACCAATGAAACAGACGCCGCGCCAGCCCGTAACTCAGGCGAGCGCGCAGACGCAGGAGCATCAGGGCTCCTCGGGGTAGCTGAACTCGAAGACCCGCGCTACTTCAGCGGCATGCCAAGATGCAGCCGCCACACCATCGGAGGGGCCGGTAAAGCGCCCCAGACGCGTGACGTAATCGAAGAAGCCGGTACGCGGCAGACGGCTGGCGCCCTGACTGATCACCAGCGCACTGCGCAGTGGACGCTCGGCGCGAGCATCCAGCGCGGCCAGATGTTCGAGCGCGGCGGTCAAAGTCTGCATGGCGGGAGTCGGCAGCTGCAGGCGCTCGACCAGAGCACGGTAGGTCAGCAGATGGCGTTGGCGCCGGGCATGCTCCAGCTCCCCGAGCAGAGCCTGCCAGTGCTGTCGATGAATGCGTACGCTCAAGACGGCCGCTCCCAGTCAGTCACTTCGAGCACCCGCGCCAGCGAGCGCAGAATCGCGCTGTCCGGCTCACGCTCACCGCTCTCGATCAGGCCCAGATAGTGCGGGCTGATTCCCACGGCCCGGGCCAGATCGGCCTGGGACATTCCTTTAGCCTCGCGCAGCTCGGCCAATCGGCTCAGTGGCGAACTGGCAGCCTCCGCTGCCGGAGCTACAGCCTGCCCGGCAGCCTGTAGCAGGGCCTGATATTCAGCCCAGGGCAGCACGGCGTATTCCGGTGCCCCCTCGCGCATGATCACTTGCACACTCATACAACACTCCATGAAACCCAGTGCCAACACGCCCGGCAGGTCCTTGCAGTTCATGTTCAACAGCCCGGTTATGGTGCAAGCCTGACCTATACTGACCCCGCAGACAAGAGTCGAGAGGCCGTAGAACAGTGGTGATACGCAGCTTTCTAGCGGGAGTACTGCTTATGAGCAGCACTCCCGCCACGGCAGAGTTGCTCTGGGGCTTCGGCCCGCATGACGGCATGCCCTATGTCGCCGTACGCCAGCATCAGCTGATCGGCGGCTTCACCCGCCTGCTGGGCGCACGGGTGAGCAGTGAACTGGCCATCCCGGTACGCTTCATCGAGACCCCCAACAACCGTCTCGAAGCTTTTCTGCTCGAAGGCCGCATCCAGATCATCTGCAATGCCCATCCGGACTGGATGCCTCAAGCCAGTCGACTGCACTGGTCTGCGCCGCTGTATCAGGAAGAGGATCGCCTGCTGCAACATGTACAGAGCCCCGACTTCAGCGACCTTGCCAAGCTGCAGGGTAAGAGCCTGGGTACCAGCCTGGGCTTCATCTACACAGAGCCGCTGATGAGTGCATTCAGCAACGGCAAGGTAGTGCGTCAGGATGTGAGCGACTTGGAAACCCGTCTGCAGATGCTCAGCCGTCAGCGCCTGGATGCCCTGATCGACATGCAGCGCCCATTGGCCTACCGCCTGAGCCGCAACCCGACACTACCCGTACGTTTCAGCAGCTGGGTGGTCAATCGATACTGGATGCATTGCGCCTACAGTCCGCATCTGAAAATGGCAGCGGAACAACTCGACCAAGTGCTGCTTGAGCTGCGCGACAGCGGTGCAATAGAAGCACTGTTCGAACAGGCCAACCGGGAAAACTATTAACGCTCCGGAGGCAACTTCTCGATACGCGCCAGCTCCTGCGGCGACTGTTGGGCTCGCCAACCCGCATAGCGCTGCAATTCGTCGTCCCAGGTGCGCAACACCCAGGCCAGCACCGCCAGATCATCCAGCAAGCCCAGCCCCAGCAGCCAGTCCGGCACCGCATCCAGCGGCGCCAGGAAGTACACCAGAGCAGCGACCACCGCCAGCAGGGCCTTGGAGTTGATAGCGCGATACTCACCACGCCACCAGGCCGCGCACAGCCCCTGCAGTAATAACAAATCCTCGCGCAGCCGCGAGAATCGCTCGCTACTAGTGCTTTTTCTCGACACCGCCAACAGCAATGCCGGCAGCCGTCCACGACTCAACACACGTCGGGCCTGACGCAGGTAACGGTCACCTACCGCACGATATTTCATCGTCACCTCCAGCAATACCGCACCACTACTGATTCGCAGCAGGTTATCCACCAAGCCTGTGGATAAACCTGTGAACACATCCTTTACAACACGAGCAAACGCCCAAGCCACGGGGCCGGACAACAGATCGAACACTTTTTGGACAGCAAAAAAAATTCATTAAAATCATAAAGTTATGTTATGCGGCCCGATCGCATAAACCGTAACAGTCGCTAGCAGAAGAGTTACCACACGAATGTGCATAAGCGTAACACCTGCCCTCTCTCACCTCCCTTTCAGACTCACCAGTCGCCGATTAATCCGCCCCCAATGAAAACGCCCCGACAAGCGGGGCGTTTCTGACCAGGGGATCGCCTTATTCGGCAGGAGCAGCCGGATCTTTGATCGCCAGCAGCTCCAGATCGAATACCAGCACGGAGTTGGCCGGAATCGCCGGGCTTGGGCTTTGCGCGCCATAGGCCAGTTCGCTGGGGATGTACAGCTTGTACTTTTCACCCACGTGCATCAGTTGCAGACCTTCGACCCAACCCGGGATCACGCCGCTGACCGGCAGATCGATGGGGCTGCCACGCTCGATGGAGCTGTCGAACACACTGCCATCCGTCAGCTTGCCTTCGTAGTGCACAGTCACCACGTCGGTCGCCTTGGGCTGGGCGCCATCGGTCTTCTTGATCACTTCATACTGCAGGCCGGACTCGGTGGTGACCACGCCTTCCTTCTTGCCGTTCTCTTCAAGGAACTTCTTGCCGGCAGCCGCCGACTCCTCGTTGAGTTTGGCCATGCGTTCCTCGGCGCGCTTTTGCAGGAAGGCAAAGGCTTCGGACAGTTCCTCATCCTTCAGCTTCTGCTCTTTCTTGCCGATGGCATCCTCGATACCCAGGGCAACGGCCTTGGAGTCCAGATCATCCAGACCTTCCTGCGACAGGCTCTTGCCCATGTTCAGGCCGATGCCATAAGAGGCTTTCTGCGCGGGAGTCTTCAGCTCCACTTCGCTGGTCTGTGCATCGCAGCCAGCCAGAACCAGGCCAACCAGGGCAACCGCTGCCGCAAGACGATGTTGTTTCATGCTTGTTCCTTGTGATGCCGCGTGGGGCGAAAAGAGAGAGCGCGAGCTTAGCAGCCCGCGACAAGCACTGGCTACGGCACATTAGGAACAGTGAACCAGAGATAAGTTCAGATATTGGCGGGCATTCAAGCTGCGACGCTACGCAGGACTTGCAGGCAAAAAAAAGCGACCTTTGCGGTCGCTTCTTTCAGCTTGATCAGCGATCTGACCAAGGCTTGTATATGGCGCAGCGGACGGGACTCGAACCCGCGACCCCCGGCGTGACAGGCCGGTATTCTAACCGACTGAACTACCGCTGCGCGTAACCTGCTTGCTGGCGAGAGTTCAAAGGGCTCGCAGCAAAAAAAAAACGACCTGATCGGCCGTTTCTTCCAGCTTTGGTCTTCAGTCTGACCAAGGCTTATATATGGCGCAGCGGACGGGACTCGAACCCGCGACCCCCGGCGTGACAGGCCGGTATTCTAACCGACTGAACTACCGCTGCGCGTAACTGCGAGATTGGTGGGTGATGACGGGATCGAACCGCCGACCCTCTGCTTGTAAGGCAGATGCTCTCCCGGCTGAGCTAATCACCCTTCACTCTCGAAGTGGGGCGCATTCTAGAGAGCGATCCGAACCTTGGCAAGCTCTTTTTTTAAAAAAATCTGCAATCGTTCCAAAGGCTTAGCGATGGGTTGGCCAATACGTCCCGGCAGAGAATAATGCGCGCTTTGCGTACTTTGGAGAGACCGCCGCATGTGGTTCCGCAACCTGCTCGTCTATCGCCTCACCCAGGATCTGCCGTTCGACGCCGAGGCACTGGAGGCTGCACTGGCCAGCAAACTGGCCCGCGCCTGCGCCAGCCAGGAGCTGACCACTTATGGTTTTATCGCCCCCTTCGGCAAAGGTGCCGATGCACCGCTGGTACATGTCAGTGGCGACTTCCTGCTGGTGGCCGCGCGCAAGGAAGAACGCATCCTGCCCGGCAGCGTGGTGCGTGACGCCCTGAAGGAGAAAGTCGACGAGATCGAAGCGCAGCAGATGCGCAAGGTCTACAAGAAGGAGCGCGACCAGCTGAAGGACGAGATCGTCATGTCCCTGCTGCCCCGCGCCTTCGTCCGCCGCTCCGCCACCTTCGCCGCCATCGCCCCCAAGCTCGGTCTGATCCTGGTCGACTCGGCAAGCGCCAAGAAAGCCGAAGACCTGCTGTCGACCCTGCGTGAAGTGCTCGGCAGCCTGCCGGTGCGCCCGCTGGCGGTGAAAATGGCACCCACCGCCACCCTCACCGACTGGGTCAAAACCCAGCAGGCCGCGCCGGACTTCTTCGTGCTTGACGAGTGCGAACTGCGTGATGTCAACGAAGACGGCGGTGTGGTGCGCTGCAAGCGCCAGGACCTGACCAGTGAGGAAATCCAGTTGCACCTGTCGTCCGGCAAGCTGGTCACCCAGCTGTCGCTGGCCTGGCAGGACAAGCTGTCCTTCGTGCTCGACGACAAGCTGGTGATCAAGCGCCTGCGCTTCGAGGATCTGCTACAGGATCAGGCCGCCCAGGACGGTGGCGACGATGACCTCGGCCAACAGGACGCCAGCTTCACCCTGATGATGCTGACCTTCTGCGACTTCCTGCCGGCCCTGTTCGAAGCCCTGGGCGGCGAGGAAATCCCGCAAGGTATCTGACCAACAAGACAACTTTGGTAACCTTTGCCAGGGCTCGCCTGTCCTCTCGGGCTTGCCCTGTGCAGTCCCCTGTGCAAAATAGCGCACATCGCGAGGACGACCTCGCAACTCTCTTCTGAGTCATCATCCGGGACGGCCCGCTCAGTAGCAGTAAGGAGCCCTCTCATGTCCTGGATCATCCTGTTTTTTGCCGGTCTGTTCGAAGTCGCTTGGGCCATCGGCCTCAAGTACACCGACGGTTTCTCCCGCCCTCTCCCTACCCTGCTCACCGTGAGCGCCATGGTTGTCAGCATCGGCTTGCTCGGCGTGGCCATGAAGGAACTGCCGCTGGGCACGGCCTATGCGATCTGGACCGGAGTCGGCGCCGTGGGCACGGTGATCGCCGGCATCCTGCTGTTCGGCGAGGCCATGACGCTGGTGCGCCTGGCTAGCGTCGGCCTGATCGTCGCGGGGCTGGTCGGCCTCAAGCTCAGTCATTGAGCCGCAACCAATAAAAAGCCCGCCAAT